>DAOUPY010000064.1 GCA_030625925.1 Fusobacteriaceae bacterium
CCCATTAGGAGTCCACCCATGAGATAGAGATCTTTATCTCCCAATCCTCTGGCAATATACCTGAAGATCATAATCCCGGCTATGAGTAAAAACAAAACAGGAGCTATATTTATCTCTTCCCCTTCAACCCTGTCTTCGTCATATCTTATGGCTTCGCCACGAGCTATTGCCCATGCTCTCCCTGGAATTCCCCTGCTTTGGATAATCAAGTCAGACAATGGAACTGTACTGCCTGTTTTTTCAATACAATGGATGGCCAGTTTTCTCCTATATTTTTTAGTAATAGCGTGAATTATAAGCCTTTCTTTTCCCCATATGATAGTTTTTATATGTTCTTTGAAGGGTACCAAGCCGGCCATGTAGAATATCCAGAATTCATTCAGTGCCCTGAAAAATACGGCTTCTTTCTGGGTCATCCTATCTATATCATCTATAAAGATAGTTAATTTTTTTCCTATAATGATCTTCTTTTCCAGTTCTTCATTATGGAGTTTACCTACTGTTTGCCCCTGGGCTTGGACAATTTGTTTTAAAATTATACTGAAGGAATCAAAACAACTAACAAATACCTTATCTGTAGTGGCTAACTTATTGTACCCCCATCTTAAAATATCTGTCTTTCCTATTCCTCTCTGTCCTATTAAAACAAATGGTTTTTTTAATTTTAAACGATGATAAATTTCTTTTTGCAATAAATTATCACGGCCGATTAGCATAAGGAACACCTCCTTTTACCCTCTCTTTAACTCCTCCTTCTTATGTTTTCTCTTAAAATTAAGAGAAACCGAAGCTAGATTTGAAAGCTTCTTTCTACCTCCTCAGGGAAAACTTAGGAGGAAGAGGGTTATTGCAGCATTGTTTCAATCTTTCGTTCTATAGATTCTATGGTTAAATATAAATCCAGAAGTCGTTCTTCGGTCTGGAAGTAGGAGTGAATATCTGAGGAACCGTTGTCTCCCATAAAAGCTTTGAGGGCTTCTTTTTTATCCTCTAAAAGTAAGAGTAATTTTCTATTTTTTTTGAGACTGCTTATGAGATCTGATCCATCCTGAAGATATTTTATCTTTGCATTTCTCCGGCTGATCTTCTGTTGTTTGGAATAGATAGGAATTGAAAATCCTACCCCAGATCTAAACTCTGATTCTGAGTTATCATAATAGTTACCTATATTTACCGTAAGAGCCAGGTCTAGCCCCCCATATATTCCATCAGCTCTTTTATTTAAAGCTTCCCAATATTCTTCAGAGGTCATGGCAAAGATTAAATTAGATAAAATTAAAAACAAAATAAATATCTTCATAGGAGTACCTCCTTTTAAGACAGATTAAACTAAAGTAAATTTCTTTTGTTTTAATAATATATTAAAAAACTATAGTTTTCCTTTGAATTATAATTTTAAAATCTATATGTTTTTTTATACATTATATAGTATAATACATAATATAATATGTTATAAACCTGTATTTTATTTAAGGAACAGTATAACAAATTATATAATATATTACACAGTATAATCTGCAATACATCATAAAATATAAATAGAAAATATAATTTAATTATAGGAGGGTGGATCTATGAATTGGCAGACGAAAAAAAAAGTAGAAGAAATTATTGAAAAATTAAGTAGTGGAACCGAGTTTAGAAAAATCTTGAGGGATAAATTTAGAGGAAGTGTCAAACAATATGATGAATGGTTAACTAAAGTTGAAGAAGGTTTAGATAAAGATACCTTTAAAATATTGTATGAATTTAGAGTTAATTATATACCTTCAAATAAAATGAATTCCGATCATACAAAAGAAATATCTCATATAAAATCTAAAAAAAATGAGATTATTGAAAAACCTAATCCTATGTACCAAATTGTAAATTCAAAAAAAAATATGATGAAATTCGCTGCTTTATTAGAAAGAAGTGATGAAATTTTTGATTTTTTAGATAAAGAGAAAAAAACAGAAGATGATCAGGATATTTTATATATTCACGATGAGATCAGAAATATAAAAGACAATAAAATTAAATCTATGAGAATTTCTGAAGCATTACTAAAAAGGTTTGATCTTATGGCCAAAGAACATTCTGATTATAGTAAAACAAATTTATTAAATTTAGCAGTTTTAAATCTCTTAGAAAAATACAATTTTTAGATGCAGATGATACAGATTATATTTTTATAGAAGTATAATACCTATATAATCTAAGCTTGTTTTTATTGGGTAGTAATATAATTTTTTTATTTGATTTGATAATATATTTCATATTGATTTTTAGGTGTAGGTGAAGGGGATTATATAAATATAAAAACATAATACCCCAATCATCTAACCTTAATTTTATTGGATAGTCGTATAATATGTTTTAAAAAATCACTCTTTAAAATTCTGAGTATTAAAATTAAAAGAAATGAGGTGAAAAAAATTAATTTATTTTATGAAAAAATGAAAATTGGTATCTTGAAAAAATTATTATGTATTTCTATAAGTTATATAGTTTTAATTCCTTTTTGTAATTTTCTCCCTGAAATTATTCCTGGGAGTGATTGGATCTATCATAATATTTTGCAAGGCGGTTTGAACACTATTATGTTTGGAATTTTAACAACAGTTATTACAACTGTGTTTTTAAAAAAAATGGAAATACAAAAAGAATTAAATCAAATTAAATATACTATATTTTTACAATTCTTATGGTCACTTAATTTTAAACAACATGAAGAAAAAAAAATTATAAATGAAACTATTCCTAAATTGATAGAACATTCTGAAAATATTAAACAATTTAAACTTTTATTGGTTCCTTATCTAGAAAGAGCTATTAACCGTATTAACAGTAAATATTTTGAGCCTTGCTTTTTAACATATGATCTCGGGAAAAATAAGAATTTTAAAAATAGAGAAAATTATATAAATTCTTTAAACAACCGAATTACTATTTTACATTATAATAAAAATGTTTTCCCCACTCAATATAAAGAAAGTGTTATGAAATATGGGCTTAAAAAAGATTTAGAAAAAAATAGTGAACTGAAAAATGAATATAATAAAAATGGAAATGAACAATATATTCAACATATTGATTCTTTAAAGAACAAATATAAAGTATATTTAGAAGAAAATTTTTATAAATACATCTTAGAAGAGGTAGAAACTTTAATTAGAATAAACAAAATAGAAAAAAGCCTTTATAAAAAAATTATAAATGGTCAAATAATATAAAAAAACAAAGGATAATCAAAATATTTTTGATTAAATTTTAGATGTAGATGAAGGAGATTATATAAATGTTAAAACATAATCCCCTGACCCTTTATCCTTAATTTTATTGACTAGTCATATAATATGTTTTAGTTTCTAATTATAGATTTTTTGACTTTTTTACTTATTAAAAGTATTATTTAAAATGAGGTGATCCAATGATAATTTTAATTGATAAAGAAGCATTATTTAAAGCATTAAACAATTTTAAGATAATGCTGTCAGAGAAATTTAAAACAAAAGAAGAACCAACTAAGAAATCTAGAAAAAGAAAAAAAATTCCAAATAAAAAATCTAATAAAACATTTTATCAAAAATGTAAACTTTTAGAAAAAATAACTATAGCAAAAAATATCGCCATTATTTTACATCAGATATTATTGACTTTTATTTTATTTATTGATAACTATCAAAAAATAGTGAATTTTGTTTCTGATATAATAAAAGATTTGGATAACTCAACCTCAAAATATGCAACAATATAAGATTTTAATTAAATAAAAAAGCAGGTATAAGGATCTTCCCACGCCCGCTTTTTTTTTATATTTCAATATTATATTTTTCTAAAAATTTACCCAGTTCTCTGAGAGAAGAAATGTCCTCTAATTCGCCGAATAAGGGGTATTTCTTGTTTTTCATACACCACTTAGCCACCTCACTTTTTAATTCGTCTACAGGGTTAATATTAGCCTTGAAATCGACGTTTCCATCTTCAGGGCAACCACCAGGGTTTACCCCTGTATCTTCTTTTTCCTCAGGGGATTTATCTATAATAATTTTCTTTTTGCTGTTTTCTATCCCTGTATCTATGGTCTTTTCCAGGTAGGAAAATGTTTTTATCTCGTATTTTATCTCTTTCGAGGCAAAATTTAACCCCTTAATAAGCAGATCTTCCGGGTATTTTTTTATCAGCTTTTCAATATTTGAAACTGTAAATAATGGCTGAATAAACCTATTTTTCTTAGTCTTTTCGATAACTTTATTCAATTGCTCTGAAATTTTTATTTCAATAACAGACTGATCCTCTATATCTTCAAGGGCACACCTATTTCCCCAGGTAAATTTTATCTGATCTATTTTTCTTCCCTTTTTTATCTTTTCCAGTTTCAGGTTAGGAAAAATAGGAAGCAGCTCTGCCATAGCTGGTTTAAATACTCTTCTATCTACATCATAATTTTTATAAGTATCTGGAATACATAAAAGTCTTTTAAATTCTTCTAAGGGCATAATAAAAAAACTAGTCGATTCAAATTGCTTCAACAATCTAAATATATTTTTTGAGTAGGAAGACTTAAAGCTAACCAATTGCTCTAATTCAAATTTTGTATAATTACCTATTAATTCATTTAATAAGTATTTAAATTTTGATTCTATTTGGATTTCCACAGTATTTTTATCTTTTTTTATGTCGTAATATCTGAATAAATTAAACCTTAAAATACTAGTTTCTGTTTCTATTCTCATATCTAAATTTAAAATTTTATTATATGTTTTTTCCAGTTGGTCGTAGATTCTAGGCTTACTTCTACTTTTTATTCCTGATAATTTACATAATTCTTTTATATCTATTTCAAGAATATCATCATTCATATCTCTCATTTTAAAGATAAAACTAAATAGAAGATCTATTTCTTTTTCTGTAAAATTTCTAAGTGGTATTTTATTGATATCATTATGGTACTTAACTAAACCTCCCATATTTCCCCCCTCTGCAATATTATTTTAATAATAAATGATACCCCTAATAACGTCATACGTCAATACCACGTCGTCGGATTGTTACATGGCGTCGTTTTTTTTGTTACATGGCGTCGTTTTTTTGTTACATGGCGTCGTAATTAAACGACTATAGTCCAATAATATCTAAGGATAGAACCCGCCTAAAAGGTTTAAAAAAGGTCTTTTAAAAGATTCTTCTAAAAGAGAAAGAAAGAAATTTTTAAATTATTTACTCACATCTTGTCGTCTTGTAATTACAATTATCTCTTTCAAAGCGAAAATTATATCACCCTATAAATTTTTAAAGAAGGGTAACCACAAGGGATTACTCAGACATAAAAAATCTAATATTTAACTAATAGATCTACAAGTATATTTTAAAATTGATTTTAAAGTACCAAATTTTAAATTTTTAGCTATTCAGTAGGGTCAGAAGTGTAATTCATGGTTTTGATTATAAAAACGCTTAAAATCAATTTGAGAGCTTAATAAGAATATTTTTCTTTTATATCAATACTGTTATTTCTAACATATTCGATTACCTTTTTAAAATCATCAGGTTCTATATTTTCAAGAAAAAAAGTTCGGAGTCATATTCTAAGGTCACAACATTTTTAAAGAGATCTTCTATTTTTACTTCCTTTGGTTTACGTTTTATCCCAATTTTTTAATTGTAACCATAATATTAGTTCTTCTAGATTAAAATAATTTAATCTGAGTATACTAGATAAAATTTAAAAGTCAATTTTTGGAGGGGAATAATTAATATATCAATTGTAAATTAGAGTAGAAAATTATATGATTAATTTATAAATTAAGATAGTAGAGGGAATAAAAAGGAGGAGAAAAATTTAATGTGTGGATTGCCAAATAATTTAGGTGATAAATCTATAAGTACATTTATTGAAAAAGTTTCAGATGCAATAGGTGTATTATATGAGCCAACTAAAATAATAAAAAATGCTAAAGCTCAAGCAACTGCTAATGAAATTTTAGCAGACTCTGAATTAAAAATTATAGAACAAGAAAATAGAGCTATAAAAAGATGGGCATATGAAGAATCAGTAAAGCAAGAAAATATTGAATCACTTATAAAAAAAACAATACCTAAGCTCTTAAAAGATGCAAAACCAGAAGAATTAAATAAAGATTGGTTATTTAAATTTTTTGAAGAAGTAAAGTTTATTTCTGATGAAGAAATTCAAGAAAAATGGAGTCAAATATTGGCTGAAGAATCAAACAAACCAAAAACTTTCTCTAAAAAAACAGTACGATTAATTGCAGATTTAGAAAAAGAAGATATACTTTTATTTGAAAATCTTTTAAAATTTAATTATAGAGAAACAAATAAAAACAAAAGTATTCATGCATTAGTTTTTGATTTTAAACATAAAATTTATATATCAGAAGGAATAAATTTTATGAGTTTAAAACATTTAGAAAATTTAGGGCTTATTCAAGTTTTTAATGTAGGAAATTATACACTTGGAGAAATGAAAGGACTTAGATCATTAATTTTAAATAGTGAGGTGAAAATCTTAGATTTCAAAAAAAATCCTTCTAAAACTTTAGCAGCAGGAAAAGTTGTATTAACAAAAGCAGGAGAAGAATTAGCATCAATTTCTAGGATAAATACAACAAGAGAGATAGAAAGTTATATTATTTCTGAAATAGAAAAACAAAATATAACTATAACAAATCAAGATGATGGTGAAACTATAACAGTTTTAATGGAAGATGGTGGACTAAATAAGTTAATTCAAGATGGAAAGATTAAAATAAAATAGATAAGATCTAATATTTATTAGGTTTTTTCCTCAGATATAAGATTTTAAATATAAATTTAAAATCTTATACTTGTAAACCTCCTCTTCACACCTAGAATAAGTTTTTCTAAAAATTTAAAGTTTTTTATATATTTATCATTCGTATTGATTTGTGAATAGGCCATTTTAAAGATAATCAATCTTTAAAATTCTCCAAAGTGAGTAGGAGGGAGTATTGGGACTGAAATAAATTAAAACAATTCCTGAATTCAAACACTAGGCAGTTAGATAAACTTTTGAAGACTCTGCAGAAAACTCCATTTTATTTTCACAGGAAATTTATATATTTATTTAGTATATATAAATAGTGTATATATGGGAGTATCTGGGGGTGAAGCGAATGTGGGTAGAATCTATATTCTCCCTGTTAAAAAATCTCAAAAATCAAGGTAAAGAAGATGACTGGGAGATAATTGATGGGGAATTTTATTACAAAGGCCAGGTAATGTCAGACGAGGAACGGATAAAATTTTTTGAAGAGAAATCTCGTGAAAAAAGTGAAGAGGGCAAATCTCTAGAAAATGAAAAAGGTGAACTATTAACCAATGGGGAAAGATCAGATGCCATAGGATTAGATCTTGAAACAGGTGAAATACTTGAAAAAAGAGTGGATGGAGAGATAGAAGAATCAAGATCTGACTATCATCCTTCAGGAAAGAGGGGAAGGCCTGCCAAGATGGATAAATTTTATATCTATCTAAAAGCTTCAGAGCATAGTGCCAACACGATAAAGACCTATAGATCAGCCATGAAGTTTTGGGGAAAGGTGGCAAAATCTCATAATAAAACTATCTATCATTTAAATATTGAAAATATGGAAAGGGCTATAATGTCGATGG
>DAOUPY010000456.1 GCA_030625925.1 Fusobacteriaceae bacterium
GTTGACCAGATCAAAAAGATGTTAGAAAATGGTAATGAGATAACAGGAGTGGTTTCAAAAGATGACAAGTGGCTGTTTAAATTTTGGGAAGTCATTAAGGAGTGGCAGGATAACAACCTTAAAAACATAGAAAAATTAAAATTAGAGAAAATTAAATTAAATAATATTATCTCATCTGTAGATATGGGGATAATATTAGTAGATACAGAAAAAAAAATCAAATTAAAAAATGATGCCATTAATTTTATCTATATAAAGGAAGACATTAATAATTATAAAAAAGACATCAAATATCCAGAAATTATTAAATTTATAGATCGATTGATCTCAAAAAAAGAAAATGATATTTCTGAAATCTATTTAGAAGATATTCAAAAATATATATTGCTCAGAGGAAAATATATGAAATCCCGGGAAGAATACCTTTTTACCATAAAAGATATTACTAGAAATAAGGAAACTTTAGAAGTACAAAAAAACTTTATTACTAATGTTGGACATGAATTAAAAACTCCTCTTACTAATATTATGGGATATTTAGTTGCACTCCGAGAGGAAAATGACCCCCATAAAAGAGAGAAATTTATCAATACAATAGAGAGAAATGCAGGAAAATTAGATAATATTTTAATGGATTTTTTAAATTTATCCAAGATAGAGAGCAGTAAAGTCATAAATTTAGCTCCTGTTCATGTAAACATCTTGATAGATGAGATCAATAGATCTCTAGAAAATCAAATTGAATCAAAAAACGTTGATCTATCTTATAAATTAGACCTGCAAACAGACTATATTAGGATAGATTTTGAAAAAACTACTATGATTTTAAAAAATCTCATTGAGAATGCTATTATTTATAACGTCAATCCTCCTGAAATAAAGATTACCATAGAGGAAAAATTTGATAAATATAAAATTTCTGTAAAGGATAATGGAATCGGCATGAATGAATCCGATACCTATAAGGTATTTGACAGATTTTATAGGGTAGATAAGGCAAGGACTAGTAATGTCGCCGGGACAGGTCTGGGATTATCTATTGTCTATGAACTAGTTCACCTCTGTGGGGGGAATATAGATGTTAAATCAAATAAAAATGGGACTCTATTCACCTTTACTATGATCAAATAAAGAACTTCATTAATTAAAAAACCAAAAGTGTACCCATACGCTTTTGGTTTTTTAAATTGAACTAATTCTATGATACAAGTATCATAGAATTAGAGTTATGAAAAAATTAGAAAATAAAAATTGGGGGAAAATAATGAAAAAATTATTTATGTTAGTTTTCTTATTACTAAGTTTAGCGGCTTATAGTAAGGATAAAATCAATGTAGGGGTAGTCCTTTCTAGCGGGGGATTAGGTACAGGATTTAATCAAATGGCTTATGATGGATTGAAGAAAGCGGAAGATGAAGGTCTTATTACTTTTAAATATGTAGAACCTTCTACTATAACAGAAGATTTGGTATTTTTAAGAGATTTTTCAAGGGAAGCTGACTTTGATCTTGTTATTGGAATGGGAAGTGTAGTTGCTGAATCTATAAAAAAAGTAGCCACTGAATTTCCAGATCAAAAGTATGCTATTGTAGGAGGTACAATTACTGTACCTAATACTGTTACCATTGATTTTGCTGAACAAGAGATGAGTTTTTTAGCAGGTGCACTAGCTGCAATGATGAGTGACAGCAACAAAATTGGTGTGTTATTGGGAATGGACAATAGATCTTTCAATAGATTTAAACATGGATTTAGCCAAGGTGCAAAATATGTAAATAAAGATGTTATGGTAATTACATCTTATATGCCTACAACAAGCAGCAACCCTTTTAATGACCCTGTTAGAGGAAAAAATATCTCTAATCTTATGATATCTAGAGGAACTGATGTTATTTTACAGGTTGCTGAAGGTACTGGACAAGGAGTTTTCGAAGCAGCCAAAGAAAATAATATCTATGCTATTGGATCTGATGTAGACCAAGATGGAGAAGTTCCAGGTCGTATTTTAACTTCTGTTCGTGTCAGAATCGATAACGCTGTTTATAATCTGACTAAAGAAGTTAAAGAAGATAGATTTAAAGAGGGATATAGACAATC
>DAOUPY010000094.1 GCA_030625925.1 Fusobacteriaceae bacterium
GACCTTTGTGCTCACTATGATCTACTTCGTCATCTGCTAAAGCAGTTCCACATTTTGGACACCAGTTTACCATATATTCACCTTGATAAATAAGACCATCATTATATAATTTTACAAATACATCTTTTACAGATTCAGAACAGCCTTCATCCATTGTAAATCTTTCTTTTTCCCAATCCAGAGATGCTCCTAATCTTCTAAGTTGATTAGTGATTATCCCACCATATTCATCCTTCCATTCCCAAACTTTTTCTATGAACTTATCTCTTCCAAGATCATCTCTTGTTAAGTTATCTTCCGCTAGTTTTCTCTCTACTCTATTTTGAGTAGCGATTCCAGCATGATCTGTTCCTGGCATCCAAAGAGTGTTATATCCACTCATTCTCTTCCATCTAATAAGAGTATCCTGTATACTGTTATTTAAAACATGTCCCATATGTAATACACCTGTAACATTTGGCGGCGGCATAACTATTGTATAGTTAGGCTTTTCATCATCCATTGTTGCTCTGAAATATTTATTTTCTTCCCATGTCTTGTACCACTTACTCTCTATCTCCGTTGGAGAATATATTTTGTCTAATTCCGTCATAACTGACCTCCTAAGTTTATTTTACAAAAAAATAGCAGCTATCTTATTAAAAATAGCTACTTTAATCTCTTTATATTATTCAAGGGTTTATAAAAATTCAAAACCATAGCTATCACCTATATCAATTTGATTAAAATGTGATTAACTTTGACCTCTACTCTTTCCATAAATATTTTTCCCCCTCTAAATTTATTCATAAATGTTACCATTAATTTTAACTTTTGTCAATTTTAAATAGACACCTTTTGACAGTCAGTAACTATATAATTATACTTTAAATTTATTTTTTTTTAGTATAAATTTTAAAATTATTTAAAAAGTGATATATTATATTATATCTTAAATATATAGGAGGTTTTGGATTTTATCCAAATTAAAATATAATTATGAAAAAACTTACAATAATAGACATAGCTAGATTAGCAGGAGTAGGAAAATCTACTGTTTCTAGGGTTATAAATAACGATAAAAAAGTCAGCCAAGAAACAAAGGAAAGAGTATTAGAAGTTATAAAAGAAAATAATTATAAACCTTCCCAAAGTGCTCAAAATATGAGGTTAAAAAAAAATAAAGTAATAGGAATTATAAATACTCGTCTAGAATCAAAATCAGAAACAAAAGTAATTAAAAATATATTAAATACACTATACGAAGATAATTATGATGCCATTATTTTAGAAAGTTTGTTTTCTCAAGAAAAAACAGTGGAACACATTGAAGTGTTAAAAAATAAAAATATTGCCGGGATAATAATTTTTGCTATAAGTACTCTGGAATATAATTTTTTAAAGAAATTAAAAATACCAATTATCATGGTAGCAAAAAAAGTAGAAGGTTTTACCAGTATTGCCTATGATGATTATGGGGCAATAAAATGTATATTAAACTACCTCATTAAAAATAAGTATAAAAATATTGCTTATATAGGAGTGGATAATAAAGATATCACTACAGGATTTCAACGATACTCTGCTTATCGAGATTATACAATCAAATACAATAAGGAAAACATCTCTTATTTTGGTGATTTTTCATATAATAGCGGATATAACTTAGCAAAACAATTATTTTTAGAAGAAAAACAAGTAGATTCTATAGTCTGTGCCAGTGATAGTATAGCACTAGGAGTAAAAAAATATTTAGATAAACACCAAATAAAGAAGGTTATAGTCACAGGTGTAGGAAATGATCCACTGATTAAATTTTTATACGATGATTATATCTCTATAAGTTTTGGATATGATACCGTAGGAAAATTAGCAGGAGAAGCTATATTAGATAAAATAAAGAAAAAAGATATCAAAGATATTATCATAGATGGAAATATAACCTTATAATAAAAAATATAGCTATTTCACAGGAAAAGAGATTTTTAAATAAATCTCTTTTTGTATTAATATAATTTAATTTGACTTATTATGGAATATAAAGTATATTTTTATTAACTAGTGGGAACGTTCCCATAAAAATGTTAGGGGGTTGTTGATTTATATGAATAAGATAAATAAAGAAGATATCAAAGATTTAATTGAATTAGTTGGTGGGAAAGATAATATCTCTGGTGTTACACATTGTATTACAAGGATGAGATTTGCTTTAAAAGATGAGAATGAAGCAGATGTTGATTCGATAAAAAAATTAAAGTCAGTAAAAGGTTGTTTTACTAGTGCAGGTCAATTCCAAGTAATAATTGGACCTGGAGTAGATATGTTTTATAAAGAATTTATAATGGCTGCAAAATTAGGCTCTATGGACAAAGCTGAGGTAAAGCAAGCTGCTAAGGGAAATATGAAATTATTAGAAAGAATTATTTCAAACTTAGCTGAAATATTTGTACCGCTTTTACCTGCCATCATAACTGGAGGATTAATCTTAGGTTTTAGAAATATTATTGGTGATATAAAGATGTTTGATGGAAAAACATTGGTTGAAATAAGTCAGTTTTGGTCAGGAGCAAACTCATTTTTATGGTTGATTGGAGAAGCCATCTTTCATTTCTTACCGGTAGGTATTACCTGGTCTGTAGTAAAGAAAATGGGGGGAACACCAATTCTTGGTATTGTTTTAGGGATTACATTAGTGTCACCACAGTTAATGAATGCTTATCTTATTGGTTCTCAAGTGCCAGATGTATGGAACTTTGGATTTTTTAATATCCCAAAAGTCGGTTATCAAGCTCAAGTAATACCAGCAATGTTAGCAGGAGTATCACTTGCATGGATTGAAAACAAGATGAAAAAAATAACACCGGTATCTATCCAAATGATATTGGTTCCATTTGTAGCATTATTAGGAGCAGTAATATTAGCCCATACTATAATCGGACCGATAGGCAGAACCTTAGGAGATGGAGTAGCGTTTTTAGCAAAAGCAGCATTAACAGGACCATTTGCAGTTATAGGGTCTTCATTATTTGGGTTTATCTATGGACCATTAGTAATAACGGGAATTCATCATACAACAAACGCAGTCGACCTGCAACTAGTTCAAAATTTAGGAGGAACAATGCTATGGCCATTAATTGCCCTATCAAATATTGCTCAAGGTTCAGCTGTATTAGGTATTATTTTGGCCAATAAAAAAAATAAAGAAGAAAGGGAAGTATCTATACCTGCAGTAATATCAGCCTATTTAGGTGTAACAGAACCTGCAATGTACGGTATCAACCTGAAATATAAATTTCCAATGTTATGCGCTATGATTGGTTCAGCTTGTGCAGCAATTATAGCAGGGCTTTTTGGAGTAATGTCCAATGGTATAGGTATTGGAGGAATTCCAGGAATATTATCTATCAAACCACAATATTGGGGTGTTTATCTCGTATGTATCTTAGTATCTATAGTTGTCCCTATAGTCTTAACCATGATAGTTTATAAGAGAAAATTAGCTAAAAATGATCCATTATTAAATATAAATTAAAAACCAATTTAGAGGAGTTATAGTTATGAGTTTTAAAGATAAAGTAGTTTACCAAATTTATCCGAAGAGTTTTAATTGTACAACAAATAAAAACCACGGAGATTTAAACGGAGTTATAGAAAAATTAGATTACCTAAAAGAATTAGGAGTAGAATATATATGGTTAACTCCTATATATCCTTCTCCAATGAATGATAATGGTTACGATGTTGCAGATTACACAAATATAAACCCCGACTTTGGAACTATGGAAGATTTTGATATATTGGTAGAAGAGGCAAATAAAAGAGGGATAAAATTAATGTTAGATATGGTATTTAATCATACTTCTACAGACCATATTTGGTTTCAAAAAGCATTAAAAGGAGATAAAAAATATCAAGATTATTATATTTTTAAAGATAATAACAACTCTAATACTCCTCCTACAAACTGGAAATCAAAGTTTGGTGGAAATGCATGGGAATATATAGAAAGTTTAGATAAATACTACCTTCATTTATTTGATAAAAGTCAAGCAGATCTAAATTGGGGAAACCCGGAATTAAGAGAAGAAATCTATAAAATCGCCAATTTTTGGTTAGAAAAAGGTGTAAAAGGGTTTCGATTAGATGTAATAAATTTAATTAGTAAACCTGAAAAATATGAGGATGATCTCATAGGAGATGGTAGAAGGTTTTATACTGATGGAGCTGAGATCCATCAATACTTGAAAGAATTGAATGAAAATACTTTTGGGGAATATAACGATATAATTACTGTAGGAGAGATGAGTTCTACTACACTCGAAAACTGTATAAAATATAGTAACCCAAAAGAAAAAGAACTATCTATGACATTTAGTTTTCACCACCTAAAAGTCGATTATAAAGATAATGATAAATGGTCATTAAAAGATTTTGATTTTATAGAATTAAAAAATCTTTTCTCTACTTGGCAAGTTGAGATGGATAGAAATAATGGTTATAACGCATTATTTTGGTGTAATCATGATCAACCTAGAGCTGTTTCAAGATTTGGTAACGACAAAAAATATAGAATAGAGTCTGCAAAAATGTTAGCTACTACAATCCACATGATGAAAGGGACTCCATATATCTATCAAGGTGAAGAGATCGGAATGACCAATGCAAAATATGATAA
The DNA here is from genome assembly GCA_030625925.1 of Fusobacteriaceae bacterium. GTDB lineage: Bacteria > Fusobacteriota > Fusobacteriia > Fusobacteriales > Fusobacteriaceae > Psychrilyobacter. Next base: position 4,655 of record DAOUPY010000094.1, read on the forward strand.
CATAGAATTATACAGCGACGTAGAATCATTAAATTATTATGAAATTTTAAAATCACAAGGAAAGACTACAGAGGAAACACTGCACATATTAAATCAACGTTCTAGAGATAATTCCAGAACTCCAGTACAGTGGAATGATGATCTTAATGGTGGGTTTAGTAAAACTAAACCTTGGTTATCAAGTATAAAAAATTATAAAGAAATAAATGTTGAAAAATCATTAAAAAATAAAAATTCTATTTTTTATTACTATAAGAAATTAATAAAATTAAGAAAGGATTATGAAATAATCTCTAATGGTAGCTTCGATAAATTTTTAGAAAACCATAAATCAGTATTTGGATATAAAAGAAAGTTAAACAATGAAGAATTGATTTGTTTAAACAATTTTTATGAAGAAGATGTAAAGATAGAAATAGATGAATTAGAAAAATACGATATTTTAATTTCAAATTATAAAAATACTAATTTCAAACAAAACATAGTAAAATTAAGGGCTTATGAGTCAATAACATTATATAAAAAATAATATACTTTTCCCTAGAAATTTAAAGATTTCTAGGGAATTTTTTTTAAAAATATAATTATTTAGTTTTTAAAACTGATCTCTTGTCAGAAAAATAAATATCTCCTAATATCTTGATATTTTTATCTTCAATAACTATGTTAGCATTAGTGATTTGAGGATAAATCTCTTTATATCTATTCTCATTAATTTTAACTTTAATAGGTTTCATATCTGTAAAGTCCAATGGAATCAATAAATCTTTTTTTATAACCTTATCAAGTTTCAAAAATTCTAATCCTACAATGTCAAATTTAGCTAATTTAAGGGCCAATTGACCAGTTTTATCATCCATTACAGGTTCTAATTCTCCTCGTAAAGTAGCATTTATAGTAGAACCATTTAAATTCACGTCAATCTTACCAGTAATATCAATTTCTTCTTTTTTTAAAGTAACGACCATGTCTTTCGTAGTGTATTCAATCATAGTTTTTTGATCTAAAATTTTAACTTCTTTTTTTGTAGTTATAGGCCCAGTAGCTTTAATAAAAGAGTTGATAGTTTGCTCTGATATTTGGATATTTATATCTTTTGTAAAAGTTGTTGTTGTTAAAATAGTAAAAATATAAATGAATAATAATACTTTTTTCATAATTTTGTTAAACCTCCTTATATTATATTCTATAATATTAACATTAAAAGAAGTAAAATTAAATAAATAAAAATCTCTCCTAAAAACTATTAGTTTATAGGAGGGATTTTATAGACCTTAGACTTTTTTATTTCTTTTTTTCATATAGGGGACCATAAATAATATCCCTATTATAACTATATTCAGGCTGCTCATGGCCGCACTCTCTAAAAACAATTTATTGGTATATAAATTATAGTTTACCACCGATGAAAGGGGAAGATATCTTCCCAGCTGCATAGTATAGGTTATGGTAAATTCTGCATAGATCACAGCAAAAATTTGTAAATAAGTTCCAGTTAAAACTTCCCTTAGCATGGGCAGTTCCACATAGACAAAGGTCTGTAATTTATTTGCACCATCTATACTGCTGGCTTCTAATATCTCAGTTGGAAATTTCTTTATATATTGATACATAAATGAATACGCCAGAGGTACCGTAGTCAGGAAATATCCTCCTATAAGTAGGGCTATCTAGGGAATGTCATAGATTATATTTGTATAAACCAGAGTTATCCCCAAGAACCCGCTGGAGATCCCAAAGGTGGAGAATATTATATAGGTGCTGAATTTACTGGTGGATTTTAACAATATATAGGTAAATATCACCACTATTAAAGCTGTCACCATGGCTATTAAGCCTGAATTTATTATAGATTCAATAACC
>DAOUPY010000431.1 GCA_030625925.1 Fusobacteriaceae bacterium
CCAGGGAAGAATTTGAAAATTATTCATTTACTTCCGACTATAAAGAGATATTGGAGGATGACTCTATCGATACCGTCATTGAATTAATAGGGGGAATAAAAATTCCCTTGGAGATAGCTAGAAAAACTCTGCTGTCAGAAAAAAACCTAATCACAGCTAATAAGGAACTTTTAGCTGTTCATGGAAATGAATTATTCCAGCTGGCAAAAGAAAAGAATGTAAAAGTTTTTTTTGAGGCTGCTGTAGGAGGAGGTATACCTATCTTATCTCCTCTAAAAGAGTCCCTCTTTCCCAATAAATTAAAAAAAATAAGGGGAATATTAAACGGAACAGCAAATTATATTTTGACACAGATGAGCAGTGGATCTAGTTATGAAAAAGCTTTAAAAGATGCATCCAAGAAAGGATATGCTGAAGCAGATCCGACATTTGATGTTGAAGGAATCGATTCGGCTCACAAGATTAGTTTACTTAGTTACTTAGCCTGGGGAGAGTTGAAAGAATTTGGAGAGATAGAAATAGATGGGATAACAGGATTAACAGCCGAAGATATAGAAAAAGCCGCCATTAACAACCAAAAATATAAATTATTGGGAGAAGCTGCCATAGAAGAAGATACAGGCAAAATAAATATATCTGTTAAACCAACATTGGTAGGAAGGAAAGAGTTGTTCTATGAGGTCAATGGGATATATAATGCTGTGGAAATAGAGGGAAGTTACACAGGAAAGACAATTTTTTATGGAGAAGGTGCAGGGGGAAGTGCTACAGCAAACGCAGTAGTTTCAGACCTCTATAAGATGGTGAATAGCAGAAGTTGGCAAAAATAAAGATATAAAAAAAAGTGATCAAATTAAAAGGAGGAATAATTATGAGTTTAAAATTTGAGACATTACAATTACATGCAGGACAGGTAAAAGACACCTTAACAGGAGCCCGAGCTGTACCTATCTATCAAACTGCATCCTATACTTTTAAAGACACAGATCACGGGGCTAGGTTATTTAACTTGGAAGAGAAGGGAAATATCTATACAAGGATAGGAAACCCTACAACTGAAGTCTTAGAAAAAAGAATAGCAGCATTAGAAGGTGGTGTAGGAGGATTGGCAGTCGCATCAGGATCGGCAGCTATAACTTATGCTCTCCTGACTATCGCTCGGTCAGGAGATGAGATAGTTTCCGCAAGAGGAATCTACGGGGGCAGCTATAACTTTTTATCCAATACAATAGAGGATTTTGGGATAAAAACGAGATTTTTTGAAACATCTAATCTAAATACTCTAGAGGAAGCAATAACTCCTAAATCAAAGGTGATTTTTATAGAAACATTGGAAAATCCAACAGGACAAATAGTCGATTTAGATGCCATATCAAAGATAGCTAAAAAACATGGACTGCCCCTGGTTGTGGACAATACCTTTGGAACACCCTATCTAATAAAACCTATTGAACATGGAGCTAACATAGTAGTTCATTCTGCTACAAAGTTTTTAGGCGGTCACGGCACAACAATAGCGGGAGTTATCGTAGACGGGGGAAGTTTTAATTGGAAAGATGATAAATTTGAATCATTTAATATCCCTGATCCCGGATACAACAATCTGATCTATTCAGATTTGGGAGAACAGGCATTTATAGTAAAAGCCAGAGTAAGATTATTACGGGATACAGGAGCGGCTCTTTCTCCCTTTAGTGCTTTTTTGATATTACAAGGGCTAGAAACACTTTCACTCAGGGTGGAAAGACATGTAGAAAATTCGAAAAAAGTAGCGGAATATCTAAATTTCCATCCAGAAGTCGAATGGATCACCCATCCAGAGTTTACAACGGAAGAACAAAAACAATTAGCCGATAAATATTATAAAAAAGGTGTAGGATCGATATTTACCCTTGGATTACATGGAGGGAAGGAAAGGGCAAAAAGATTTATAGAAAGTTTGGAGATATTTTCTCATCTGGCCAATGTAGCTGATGCCAAATCTTTAATTATTCATCCTGCAAGTACAACTCACGGCCAGTTAAATGATGAACAGCTAAAAGCAGCTGGAATAAAACCAAATATGATAAGAATTTCAATAGGATTAGAAAATATAGATGATCTGATAGCAGATCTAGAAAATGCAATAACAAACTCCAGATAAATTAGCTTTTTATTTAGTTAAACATATATAAGAGGAGATCTATAACATTGAATAAAAGGGAGATATTATGAAGATAAAAGATATATTTAAAAATAAAGATACGGTAATTTCATTCGAG
>DAOUPY010000025.1 GCA_030625925.1 Fusobacteriaceae bacterium
GATTTGTATTTGTAGTAGAAGCAGTATCTGTAATACTACAAGTAGGGTCATATAAGATGAGAAAAAAAAGAATATTTAGGATGGCTCCTATCCATCATCACTTCGAATTACAGGGTTTAGCGGAAACTAAGGTAACCATTAGATTTTGGATAATAGGTTTATTATGTGGAATAGGAAGTTTGATAATATTAAAGCTGAGATAGATTTTTTTTGACACAGATAGAACCCCTACTGTCCTTTGGACATCTCCCCCGATTGACGAGTACGAAAAATTTACTTTTAATAAAAGTGAATTTTACGATGTCATAAAGGGGGAGAACAAAAGAGAGGGTTCGGTGTAATTCTTTTTCTCCTTTCTTAGTGATGAAATGAATTTTAGCTATATTAATGAGGTGGTAATAAAATGAAAAAAGCTATGATATATGGAGCTGGAATCAGCGGTAAAAGTGTAAAAAAACTACTTGAAGAGATGAAATGGGAAACAGTACTTGTAGATGATAAAATGGGTGTTTCGTCTACAGATGCGGTAGCTTATTTAGAAGGGATAGACTTATTTATAAAAAGTCCTGGGATACCCTACAATGATTTAATGAAAAAAGTAGAAAAAAAAGGCATCAAAGTAGTAAATGAGATAGAGGTATCCTATGACTATATGAAACAAACTTCTACAACGAAGGTTATAGCCATCACAGGAACCAATGGAAAAACGACAACAACAAGTAAAATAGCTGAATTATTGAATACGGCAGGAATTAGAAGTATAGCAGCTGGGAACATAGGAGTTCCATATTCAGAAGCTGTTTTAGAAAAAAATAAATATGAATATATAGTTTTAGAATTGAGTTCATACCAGCTGGAAAACTTATATGAATTTAAAGCGGATATAGCTATGATAATCAACCTTGCTCCCGATCATTTAGACAGATATAGGGATGCAGATCATTATTATGACACGAAATTTAATATAGGAATGAATCAAAATTTAGGGGATAAATTCATAGTAAATATAGATGACGTAGAGATAATGAAAAGAATAGATAGAGTCAACAGTGAAATTTTGAGACTCTCTTTGGAAGAGGATTCAGACATCTGCCTGTATGAAAATGACTTATATTTTAAAGGTGAGCAAATAACACCAATTGATAAATTTTCACTGAAAGGGAGACATAACTTACAGAATATATTGTTTATTGCAGGAGCAGTTAAGTTAATAGGGGTAGAGAATAAGATAATAAGAAATGTTTTGGAAAACACCAAAAGCCTGGAACATAGGATGGAGGAATTTTACACCTATAAAAATGGAAATAATACCATAAAATTTATAAATGACTCTAAGGGAACCAATTTGGAATCCACAATGAAAGCTATAGGTGCTTTTGAAAAGCCGATCCTCATATGCGGTGGGTGCGATAAAAATTTGGAATTAGCCCCTCTCATTGAGGAGATAAAAAAAAGTGTAAAAGAAGTATATTTAATAGGAGAGTTAGCTCCCAAACTAGAGAAAGAATTATTGGCAGTAAGCTATCCTAAAAAAGATATTCATAACTTAGAAACACTGCAAAAAGTAATGACTGTACTGGCAAAAAATATGAAAAACATGGAATCTGAAAAAGATTTAACAGTTCTACTGTCTCCGGCCAGTTCTAGCTTTGACCAGTTTAAAAGCTACGAGGAAAGGGGCAGGGTATTTAAGAAGTTGGTTCTGGAAAATTTTAAAAAAGAAAATTAGTAATGTAACAATTAAAAATAAAACTTTACCGCGAATAACGCAGATGAACACTAATAAAAAAACTTAGGATCGAAGGATTTAGACGCAGATTTTAAACAACTTTGAAAAGAAGGGTTTTTATTCGTGATAATTAGTGACATTAGCGGTTTCAAAAAGGTTTTGAATTTTAATTTTCAATTCGCTGTGAGCGAATAGGAGGAAATATGAAAAAGATAATTTTAACAGCAGGCGGAACAGGAGGACATATCTATCCAGCCCTGGCAGTAGCAGATGAATTGAAAAAAAAGGGGATAGATCCACTTTTCATAGGGACTAGTCACAGGATGGAAAAGGAGATAGTTCCAAATGCAGGATATAAATTTATAGGCTTAGATGTTTTACCTCTAAGAAATTTTAAATCAATAATAAAAGTTTTAAAAGCAACAAAAAAAGCTATATCCATATTGAAAAAGGAAAAACCTGATGCAGTGATTGGATTTGGAAATTATATATCTATTCCTACTCTGCTAAGTGCTATGGTTTTAAGAATTCCTATATATTTACAGGAGCAAAATGTTACTTTAGGATTGGCTAATAAGATATTTTATAGATTTAGTAAAAAAATGTTTTTAGCCTTTGATCTGACCTATGATGAGTTACCTTCAAAATATCAACCTAAATTAAAGGTTACAGGAAACCCATTGAGAAAGGAATTTTATACTCTAAATAAGCACAACGAGAGGAAGAAAATAAAGTTAGATGATCATGAAAAGATGATCCTTATTATGGGTGGAAGCTTAGGAGCGAGAAGTATCAATGAAGCCTTGATCAAAGAATGGGGTTCATTTTTAAAGGAAAAAAATACTAGGATATATTGGGCTACAGGGGAGAAAAACTATGAAGAGGTTATGTCTAAATTATCTAAATATAAACTAACAGATCAAATAAAACCGTATTTTGAAAATATGGCTAATATAATGTGTGCTGCTGATTTGGTATTATGCAGATCGGGGGCGTTGACGATCTCGGAATTGATAGAATTAGGGAAACCGTCGATATTGATACCTTACCAAATCCGTGAAGTGGGTCAATTTGAAAATACTAAGATCCTTTCGGAGAACAAGGCCAGTCTCATCTATAAAGATGGAGAAGCTCGAAACGCTGTTAGAATGGCGTTGGAATTGATAAAAAATGAAAAAGAATTAAAAGAAATGAGAGTGGCATTAAAAAGAATGAAAAAGGGTAATTCAGCAGAAAAAATAGTGGATGCTTTAGAAATTTGGGGGAATAAATAGATGAAAAAAGTATTTTTTATAGGAATAAATGGTATAGGTATGAGTGGATTAGCTAAAATAATGGCTAAGACTGGATACAGTGTGAGTGGATCGGATCAAACTAAAAAAGATGTAAGTATAGAATTAGAAAGTTTAGGAGTTAAAATTCATTATGAGCATAATGCAAAAAATGTAGAGGGAATAGACTTAGTAGTGAGATCAAGTGCTATTAAAGAGACCAACCCAGAATATAGATATGCTATGAAAAATGGGATAGAAATGATAAAAAGAGGGGAACTTTTGGCTAGGCTATTCAATGAAAAATCTGGGATAGCAGTAGCAGGAACCCACGGAAAAACCACTACCAGCTCCATGTTGGGAGCTGTGATGCTGCCACTGGATCCAACTATTGTAGTGGGGGGGATCTTACCAGAGATAAACTCCAATGCACATTGTGGTGCAGGGAAATTTTTAATTGCAGAAGCAGATGAAAGTGATAATTCGTTTTTATATCTGCTGCCAGAATACTCCATCATAACCAATATAGAGGCAGATCACTTAGAAAATCACGGCAGTTTTGAAAATATTAAAAAATCATTTATCCAATTTTATGAGCAGACTGAAAAACTAACACTGCTGAATATAGATTGTCTGGAATCAGAAAATACGCTGGGATCCAAGAATAAAATTATGACTTATAGTATAGAGAAAAAAGCTGGAATATATGCAGATAATATCAGAATAATAGATGGAAAGAGTGTCTATGATGTAATCTTAGAAGGAGAACTTTTAGGAGAATTTAGATTGTCTGTACCTGGAAGACATAATATTTCTAACAGTTTAGGAGTGATATACCTGGCTTATACTTTAGGAGTATCCCTAGAGGAGATAAAAATCAGGCTGGAAAAATTTAAGGGTGCTAAAAGAAGGTATGATATTCTTTTAGATACAGACATAAGGATTATAGATGATTATGCACATCATCCAACGGAGATAAGAGCAACATTAGAGGGTGCTAAAAAGATAGAAACTAAGAAAATCACAGCGATTTTTCAGCCTCATAGATACAGCAGAGTGAAATTTTTATACGAAGAATTTAAAGGGTGTTTTGATTTAGCAGACGATGTAATCTTACTTCCTGTATATTCTGCTGGAGAGGAAGACATCTATGGAATTACATTAAAGGAGCTGGCTGCTGATATCTTCACTTGTGGAGATGCAAAGATTTTAACTACTGTATGTGAAATATTGGAAGAAGTGAAAACTGAAGACAGAACCTATATCTTTATGGGAGCAGGGACGATATCACAGATGGCATATAAGGTAGTTGAAAAATTGGAGGTAAGATGAAAATATACAAATATCATCATATGAGGGAATACTCTAATATGAAAATTGGTGGAATAGCCAAAGAATTAATAATAATAGAAAAAAAAGAGGAATTGGTTGAAGTTTTAAAAAGTAGAGAAAAAACTTTTCTTATCGGCAATGGAACCAATACATTGATCCCAGATAGAGATATGGATATATCTTTTATAAGCTTAAATAAATTAAATAAGTTAGAAGACCTGGGAAATGGAAGAGTCTATGTAGAATCAGGAGTAAATTTTGATGACTTGATCGATTTTACAGAAGAAAAAAATTATTCAGGATTGGAAAATCTAGCGGGGATTCCTGGAAGTGTAGGAGGGCTGATCTACATGAATGGGGGAGCTTATGGCTCTGAAATTTTTGACTCTATAGAAGAAATAGAGATAGTAGATGAAAAATTTGAAATTAGAAAAATAAAAAAAACAGATACCTATGTCACTTATAGAAATACCGAGATTCAGCAAAAAAAATGGAAAGTTATAAGTGCGGTATTTAAATTTGAAATAGGATTTAATAAGGAAAAAGTTCTGGAATTAAAGGAAAAAAGAGAGACGAGACATCCTTTAAATATGCCGAATCTAGGCAGCACCTTTAAAAATCCCGAGGGACAATTTTCAGCTAAATTAATAATAGCTGCCGGGGTACAAGGGCATAAAGTAGGAGATATGCAAGTTTCCAATACTCATCCAAATTTCTTGGAAAACCATGGAGATGCTAAATACAGTGATGTCATTGAGATAATCAGGATAGTAAAGAAAAAAGTAAAACTGGATTCAGGGATTGAACTAGAGGAAGAAATAGTAATTATAGAAGACTAGGAGATAAAATATGAGAATAGCAGTGTTGATGGGAGGTCTCTCCTCAGAAAGAAAAATATCTTTAATGAGTGGAGAAGCTATATTGCAGGGACTTTTAAATTTAGGGTATGATGCCTTCAAGATAGATCTAGTGGAAGAAAATTATTTGACTGCACTTATGGAAAATGAATATGACTTGGCTTATGTAGCTTTACATGGTGAATTTGGTGAGGATGGAAGAGTTCAGGCAGTTTTAGATATCCTAAAAACACCATATACAGGATCAGGAGTAACAGCCAGTGCAGTATCTATGGATAAAGTTTTAACCAAAATAATTGTAGATGATTTTGGAATTAAAACACCAATGAAGTATACTAGTATAGATGAGGTAAAAAAATATCCAATAGTTATAAAACCTTCTAAAGAGGGGTCTAGTGTGGGTCTCTATATCTGCCAAAACTTAGAGGAAGCAGAAAAGGCAGTAGAAAAATTAAAAGGGATAGATCTGGTGATAGAGGAATTTATTGCTGGAGAAGAGCTGACTGCTGGAATCTTAAATGGAGAAAAATTAGGAGTAGTAAAGATAATACCTAATTCAGGAACCTATGATTTTGAGTCAAAATATACAGTTGGGAAAACTATTTATGAAGTTCCTGCTGTAATAGAGGAAAACTACTATGAAGAAGCTATGGAAACTGCATCTAAAGTACATGATATATTAAATCTTAGAGGGATGAGCAGAAGTGATTTTATCCTGTCTAAAGATGGGTTATATTTTTTAGAAGTGAATACCAGTCCCGGGATGACCACTACAAGTTTATTGCCTAAATTAGGAAAACTAAAAGGTTATAGTTTTGAAATGATATTAGAAAAAATGGTATCAGATGTAACAAATTTATAATAGTTTTATGTATATATTGAAAAAAATAGATAAAAATGTTATATTTAAAATAATAGACTAGGTGAAATGAATATGAAAAAAATATTGCAAATAATATTCATAGGGATATTATGTTGGTATACCTATACTGAATATGGAGACTTTAAAAAAGCCTCCCTGTTTGACGTTACCCAGGTAAATATAAATGTGAAAAATTTAGAGTTAATAGACGATTTAGCAAAAAGTGTAGAAGATTTCAAAGGTAAAAATATATTAGACATAGATAAAAATAAAATAAAGGATAAAATATTAAGTGATGTAAGAGTAAAAGACGTAGTCATAGAAACTCAGATGCCTGATATTTTACTGTTTGATATAAAGGAAAAAGAACCTTATATATATATAGAATATAGAGGCGATATATATATATCCGATGAAGCAGGAAAAATATATGGATATATGAAAGAGAGTAAAAAATATAATATGCCTTTATTTCGAATAGATCATGAGGATGAAATAAAAGAGTTTATTAAAATAATGGGGAAAATTAGTTTCAAAAATGAGATATCTCAGGTATATAAAATAGATAATGGAATAGCTGTCACAACAAATAGTGGAGTTAAGATAATCACAAATATAGATGTAGACAGGAAGAAATATGGGGTTGTAAAGAAGTTATATGAGCAAGTAAGGCCTAAAAGTAAGAAGAGCAAAAAGATAGAATACATTGATTTGAGGTTTGAAGACTACATTATAAAAAGGGTAGAGGGTGATTGAAGATGATGAGAAGGATAAGAACAGGAATAGATATAGGATCATCTAAAACAACTATTATTGTAGGAGAATTATATGATTCCGGAAAGAACATAAAAATATTGGGGCAGACTGTTGTCCCGTCTAATGGAATAAAAAAAGGTGAAATAATCGATGGGGAATTATTCAGCAGGACCCTGAGATTGGGAAAGGAAAGACTAGAGGATAAGATCGGAATTGAAATAAAAAAAGCCACTATAGGTGTCAGTGGAAGCGACATAAAATCTAGTACTACAGAGATAGAATATAAGCTTTCCGATGAGGATATAGAAGTTACTGAAGATCACTGTGATGAAATCTTTAAAATTTCTAAAGAGAAGGTAGTTAAAGAAGATGAACAAGTGATAAGTAAGGAGATCTATAACTATAGGGTGGATGATTCTGGAATAATGAAAAATCCAGTGGGAAAAATTGGAAATAAATTAAAGGTAAATGTTCACCTAATAAGGATACCAAAATTAAAGGTCAAAAAAATAGTAGAAACACTAAATAAAGCAAAGATAGAAGTAGACAGCCTTGTATATAATGGAGAAGCATCTTCTAAAGCTACTCTAAAAAAAATAGATAAGGTAAATGGTGTAGCACTGGTAGATATTGGATATGGTTTGACAGAGATAACGATTTTTAAAAATAATAGGCTCATCAATACAAATGTAATACCTATAGGTGGAATGCACTATGTTAATGATCTTAAATATGTGTTAGAATTAAATTGTGAAGTAGTAAAAAAAATTTTATTGGAGATAAAAAATAAGGATATAGACGAAAAAATTACTGTATCTTATTTAGAAGATGGGAAAAATCTGACGAAGACCTTTGAAGTTAAATATTTAAGGGAAATAATGGACGCTAGAACCGATGAGATATTGGAATACATTTCAAAGAGTATAGAGGCTTCTGGATATAAGGAATATCTAAAAAACGGCATAGTATTGGCTGGAGGAGTCGTAGGAGATTATGGAATTCTGGAGAAATTAAAAGCTTTATTGAATTATGACATCAGGATAGGGACAACCATCAAGATAGATGGAATGACAACTACATTAAAAAATCCTGCTTGTATTGCCGGAATGGGAGTACTGCTTACAGCTCTTGAAGATGAATACAGTAATCTTGAAAAAATAAATACAGATGATAAAACGGATAAAGTAATAGAAAAAAAAGAAACTGTGAAAAAAGAAACTGTAAATAAGATAGAAAAAAAAGAGATGACTAAGAAAAAGCCTGGATCTCAAGGCAAGTCTAAATTTAAAAAATGGTTGGGAAATTTTATATAGAGTCTATAGTCTAAGGAGGAAGATGGATGATACACACGAATGAGCATTTGGTGAAGATAAAGGTGATGGGGATCGGAGGTTCCGGAGGGAATGCGATAAATGATATGATTGAAGCAGGAGTAACTGGAGTAGAATATATTGCAGCCAATACAGATGCCCAAGATTTACATAATTCTTTAGCTGATATAAGAATACAGTTGGGAGAAAAATCAACAAGAGGACTGGGAGCAGGAGCTAACCCAGAGATTGGAAAACAGGCAGCAGAGGAAGATATAGACAAGATAAAAACTCTATTAGAAGAAACAGATATGTTATTTATAACATCTGGAATGGGCGGCGGTACAGGTACAGGTGCGGCACCTGTTATAGCTAGAGTAGCAAAAGATATGGGAATTTTAACAGTTGCAGTAGTTACAAAACCATTTACTTTTGAAGGAAAGAGCAGAATGAAAAATGCAGATATGGGAATAATTAATTTAAAAGAATCTGTAGATGCACTTATTATTATACCGAATGATAAATTGTTCGAACTTCCAGAAAAAACTATAACATTACAAAATGCTTTTATGGAGGCAAATAATGTTCTAAAAATTGGAATTAAAGGACTGGCTGACCTTATATTAAAGACAGGACTAATAAACTTAGATTTCGCTGATATTAAAACGACTATGTTAGATTCAGGAGTAGCCATGATAGGATTTGGAGAAATGGAGGGGGAAAATAGAGCTATTAAAGCAACTGAGAAAGCTCTTCAAAGTCCATTATTAGAAAAATCTATATCTGGAGCAAGTAAGATCCTAATCAATATATCTGGTTCATCGGCATTGGGATTAAATGAAGCTTTTGCAATCTCAAATATGGTAAAGGAAGCAGCAGGGAAATCTGTAGATGACGTAATGTTTGGTGTTACGACAGATGATGAGATGGAAGATAGACTGCAAGTAACTCTGGTAGCGACTAACTTTAGTGATGAGCTTACAGAAAAACAAGTAGTAGCAATAGAAAAACCAAGTTTGGCTAAAATAGTAGAGAAAAAGGAAGAGGAAGATCTAGAGATTCCTGCATGGATGAGAAGAAATAATTAATTATAAAAACTAACCTATGAAACATTGGGTTAGTTTTTTATTTATCCTTGCTTTACTTTTACAGATATGATATAATAGATGCACCCTGTTTGAGTGATTTATTACTTGGACAAAATCCAGAGGGAAGGAGGTCAAATTGATGACGAATTACGAAATAATGTACATTATTAACCCAACAGTTATGGAAGATGCAAGAGGTGCAATCATTGAGAAAGTAGAAACTATCTTAACTGCAGCAACTGCAACTGAATTAAAAACTACAAAAATGGGTGAAAGAAAGTTAGCTTATCCAATCGAAAAGAAAGGAACAGGTTTCTACGTATTAACTACGTTCAAAGCTGAAGGGCAAAACTTACAAGCTGCAGAAAACAAGTTAAACATTACTGAAGAAGTTATGAGATATATCATAACTAAGAACTAATTAGTTTAAGTAAATTGTTTAATTTAGGAGGTATATTATGTCTATGAACTTAGTAGTTTTAACGGGAAGACTAGTTAGAGATCCAGAATTAAAGTATGGACAGAGTGGGATGGCTTATTGCAAATTCACACTAGCAGTTAATAGAATGAGAAAAGATGATCCAGCAGATTTCATTAGTTGTGCTGCCTTTGGTAAGACAGCTGAATTGATTGGAGAGTACCTAAGAAAAGGTAATAATACCGGAGTACAAGGTAGAATTCAAACAAGTACTTTTGAAGTAAATGGTGAAAAAAGATACAGAACAGAAGTCATTGTTGATAGAATCGAATTTTTAGAGTCTAGAAGCAGTAGCGCAAATAGTCTTGAATCTGATTCAAATTCTAAACCGAAAACAACAAATAGTTATAATCAACCAAAGTATACAGAACCAAAGCAATCGGGCGTTGTCGAAGAAGAAGATGACGAATTCCCGTTCTAATTTTAGGAGGTGGCTGAGTTGGCAGAATTCAGAAAGAGAAGAAAAAGAGCAAAATTAAGAGTTAAAGCTGAAGAGTTAAACTATAAGAATGCAGATTTATTAAAAAGATTTATGTCTGATAAAGGTAGAATCAATCCTGCAAGAGTAACTGGTGCAAGTGCTAAGTTACAAAGAAAGTTAACTAGAGCAATAAAGCAAGCTAGAAACATTGCTTTATTACCTTACACAAACAT
>DAOUPY010000234.1 GCA_030625925.1 Fusobacteriaceae bacterium
CTATATCACCTTGTGTTATACTGCTTTCTATATTAGGAACTTTTTTAGTTCCATACGTTACAACACTCTTACCAGCTTTAAGTTCGGTCCATGTATCATTTTCAAGCTCAACATCGAATGCTGTTGCATTATCTGAGATATCTATACCATCTTTTAATTTGATATTGGTAAGAGTTTCTCCTCCTGTATTTGTTATTGTTATTTTATATTTAACGGTATCTCCTAGTTTATAATTATTTCCACTGACAACTTCTTTTTTTATATCTAATTTATAATCATCTGTCGGTATAGTTCCTCTGATTATAGGATTACGAAATTTATGTTCATTCATCCACGACCCTGTGGATGAAGTAAAACCAAAATAAACCTTGTTATCCTCACCTAAATATTTTGTAATTATATCTCTAGAAGTGGCTGTATACGTTGTTGCTCCATCTCTAAAGGTATATCTAAATATTTTAGCTGAAGCATCCCAATCAAAAGTAACCTTGTGCCACTCTCCGTCCTCTAGATCACCTGTCTCTTGGTATAGGTCTGCTTCGTTTACAGTTCCAGAATATCTAGTTGTTCCGATTTCCGCCCCGGCTATAAAAGCAATATGATCCTTAGTTGCGTCTCCTAGTTTCCACTGACCATCTACATATGTAGATTGTGGGTCATTATAAGGATTCGTATAGGTATCAAATTTAAGCCCAAAGGAATCGGTAAATGCTCCCCCGCCATAACCGATACTTTGTCCAGTATCTCCATAGTTGTCATCTTTATGTTTCGATGATTTAAAGGCAAAGGCCATTCCATCTGCCCCTATGTCCACCCTATTGTTAGCATCGACGTATTTTGGATCCATACCTTCACTAAAAGATGAAAGATCCTGAGTTTCTCGATTTCCTAAATATATCTCATATTCAAAATGAAAGTCTTCATTTAAATCGAACACATTCCGTGACCAGACGGCCCCCCTTTTACTCCGTTCATCAGGAGTTATTATTACCTCACTCCCACTTTTCATAGCATCTTTATAGTATAAAAAATTACTGTAATTCCCGTTAATTTCCTTTCCCGATAACTGCATTGATATAACTAATAAAAACAATAAAACTATTTTTTTCATCTTTCCCTCTCTCCTTATAAACTCAATATTTATTTTATTTGATATTTATCATTAATTTTTATTTATAAAAATTAAAAAAAACCTAACATTATCTAAAAAATAAGCTAACTAGTGTTATTTTATATAAAAAAATACAGATCCCGAAAGATCTGCAACTGGCTGCCATTTTAAAGGCCCTTTAGTTTTGCGTGACAGGATTTCTCCTGCTTTGCCAAAAATTATATTTCCATCTTTAAAAATTAAAAAAAACTTAAGTAACTTAAAAATAAACTAACTAGTGTTATTTTTCATAAAAAAATACAGACCTCGTAAGATCTGCAACTGGCTGCCATTTTAAAGGCCCTTTAGTTTTGCGTCGCAGGATTTCTCCTGTTTTGCCAAAAATGATATTTTTTTATTTTTCCACCTAGTAGGATAACATTTTCTACATATATTTTCAAGATTTTTATAAAAAATATATATAGATTATTTATAAATAAAAAATGAATTCTATATTTTATAGAACTCATCCTTTATTATTATATTTAAATAGTCTCTATCGTAAGATAAAATCTACCTCTTCCTCTTCTTTTCCTACTATTTTTATTAGGAGTTTATCTGGAACTCCTATGATGGTCTGTCCCGACCTCTCTATCCACCCCTGCTTCACACACAATTTCCTGGGTGAATATGAGGAGGTTACTCTTATTTTATTATCTTTTAACTTTATTCCTACTCCTCCAATATCTGTATCGACATAAAAAAATTTCTCTGCTTTTTGGAGTTTATATGTATATTTTAATTTATTATTTACATATATTTCAGCTCTCTCTGCCTTAGTTTCCTTAATCTTGTGGATATTCATACCTAAAGTCAAAAAAATTCCTATGACTAATCCATAGATTATTAGGTCTCCCTTTTTAAAATACATCCTATTCTCCTATTTTTTCACCCATAGATACCTTCGTTTCAAAGCCATTTTTTGTATTTTTTAAAATATCATCATCTATCTTAATCTTACCTTTTTCAAACAATAGTAGTACCGAAGATCCACCAAAAGTAAAGTACCCCTTTTCCTCTCCCTTTTTAACATCGGTATGAGGAGTATAGGTCTGCTCGATCCCTCCTACCATGGTAGCTCCTATCTCCGATATCAAAATATCTCCGTATTCACTGGTTTCCAATGTAGTCAATTCCCTCTTATTTTCACAGAATACCCCAAAATTATCTTTTATTGCATAGGGAGATACAGAATAATAGTACCCATCTATCTTATTTCTGCTGCCGATTTTACCGTTAGCTGGAAAGTGATATCTATGATAATCTGCCGGAGCTAATCTTACAACCATCATACTCCCGCCTCTGTATTTTTCCCACAATTCTTTATCGTTGAGATATTTTTCTAAACAAAATTCACTTCCCTTTATAAAAAATTTATCCCAATCATTGATCTTTTCAAATCCTATTGCCTTTCCATCAGCAGGAGAGACCACTCCGTCCTCTATCTTTCTAACACCTGGCTTTAACTTTCTATAGAAAAAATCATTAAATGAAGTAAATTCTCCTACTTTCTTTTGTGATTCATTCATGTCTATATGATTGTTCTTTACAAATTTCTCAATCTTATTAATAGAACTTTTTTGATCCATTAATTTTCCATAAAAAGATGACAGACATTTTCTCTTTACCAATAAATCCAGAGGCAGTTTTCCAAATGGATTATGATATAAAAATTTTAAAAAATTTTCTCCTGGAACATTCTCTACCATTATTTTGTTTGTTTTTCTATCTATATATTCAATCTTATCTAATTTCATATTATATCTCCCCTTTCAACTCTTATATTTTAATGATTATCTCATATATTATATCATAAAATATATGTATTTAGAAAATCTGCTTTTCTACGATAGTTTTTAAGGTCCCGGTGCAACAATTTTAATATGATAGAAGATATTTAAAAAAGGAAAATTCTATTAATTTATATATATATAATTTATCAAGGTTATACCTGGTTAACTAAAGTTGAGGTGAATGTTAAAAATTACTTTTTTAAAAAAATTTGATATTAATAGTAAAACAATAATATTAAGAGGGATTTAATGGATTTCAGTAAATTTAACAATAAATACATAATAGAAGGCAGTTTATCAGTTCATTCTTTACACATCGGAAGTAGTATTGGAAGTAATAAGGAAGAGGAAGGGTTTGATACTCCTACTATAAAATATTTGAATAATATAGCATATATTCCTGGGTCAAGTTTTAGGTGTCGTTTTAAACATAAATTAAAAAGTTTAGTAAGTTTGGGACTTATGATTGAAGGTAGAAAATTGAATATTTTAGATATCAAGCAAATCTGTGGGCATGCCAATACAGGGAGAGGGTCTAGCTGTATGGAAGGAAAGATCTATATAGAAGATCTTATCATAGAACCAAATACAAAAGATACTATACATGATGGTATAGGTGTAAATAGACACACAGGAATAAACAAAAAAGGTAATAAATTTGACTATAATACCATTGAAAATGCAAGTTTTAAATTAAATGTTGATAGAGTAAAGTATATAACTAAAGATACTTTACTTGATTATTTATTCAATGGCAAAATGGAAATAGGGACTCAAGAAATTCTAAATAAAGGAAAAATAACTTTGGGATCAAGTTAGGTGTTGAAAAAAGGACTAAAAAAAATTAGAAGATCAGTTGGATGAATGCTTTATTTTTTTAATAGATAAATTTTGAAGGAGGACAAAATGAAGGAGAAAAAAATATTATGGATAATAACCTTTAATTTAATAATTATATTTTCCGAGATCTTATTCGGAA
>DAOUPY010000252.1 GCA_030625925.1 Fusobacteriaceae bacterium
GAATGAATAAAAGCTGAAAATTTCACCTCTGCTCTACCTATCTTTTGATATTTTTTCACTTGATCCCCTACTTTAACCATGACAACAGCAGGCATACCTATATGCTGCAGGGTAGTTACTCTATAAGTGCCAATCTCTGGCATCTTTTCAATTTTTTTATCGGAAGTTATTTCTTTCTCTCCAGGGTGGATTCCCCCTCTAAAAAATATAGGTTTAAAAAACATGGCCTCCTCCCTAAATCTATAAAATCTATAGTTTCATCCTATGGTTTCCAGTCTCCCCAGATTCTGCCTTCTCTACTAAAAACTCCATCATCTTTTTAAATTTTTTACTCGAACTTGTAGCTCCTGCTATAATATCGATCTCTGGCAGGTGAAAATCATCTTTTTTTACTGATTCCCCTGTCATAACATGACTTCTTTTCAAAGACTCCATAAGGTTTTGAGGTAAGACTACCGAATACTCCTTAGGGTTAGTTCCCTTTTTAGCCAGCATTTTTTCATTATATTCCACATCCTCACTAACTAATTCCCCATCTATGTCCATCTTATTGGTGGTAATCTCCACTATTTTTCCATCTTCTATCCTAATCCTTGCAGTTGAGGCCCATCCACGGGGATACCCCTCTTGCTGCACAGAATACTCTCCATCTACTAACTGTGCTCCTAAAATACTTGTTGCCATAATCAGATATAAAATTATTTTCTTCATAATTCCTCTCCTCAATTTATAGTTTCACCCTATGGTTTCCAGTCTTGCCAGATTCTGCCTTCTCCACTAAAAACTCCATCATTTTTTTTAATTTTTTACTGGAACTTGTAGCTCCTGCTATGGTATCTATCTCCGTCAGATGAAAATCATTGTTATCTACAGAGGTTTCTGCCGTATCCCTGTTCCCCTTCAATACTGCCATAAGGTTTTTAGGTCCTTCCATTGAAAACTTCTCAAAAGTAATCCCTGTTTTAACCAGCATTTTCTCATTATATTCCACATCCTCGGTGACTAAATCTCCATTTTTATTCATCTTATTGGTCGTGATTTCTACTATCTTACCGTCTTCTACTGTGATACCAGCAGTTGATGACCATCCATAATAATATTTCTCTCCCTGTACAAAATAATATCCGTCCATCAATTGTGCCCCTAGGATAGTCGTTCCCATGACCAGATATAAAATTATTTTCTTCATAGTTCCCCCTGTATTTATAATTTAATCTTATGTTTCCCTGTCTTGCCGGATTCTGCCTTTTTCACCAAAAATTTCATCATCTTTTTAAATTTTTTGCTGGAACTCGTAGCACCTGCTACAGTATCTATATATGGTAACTGAAAATCAATATTTTCCATCGATGCTCCTGCCACGGCATCTCTCTCTTTCAATGAGTCCATAAAATTTTGAGGTACTTCTACTGAAAACTTCCTAAAATCAGTTCCTGTTTCAGCCAGCATCTCATCATTATACTTTTTATCCTCACTGACTAAATTACCCTTTCTGTGCACCATGTCTGCCACTACTTCTACTATTTCACCATTTTCTACCCTTATACTGGTAATCGCCGCATATCCATCCCAATAATATTCAGCTTCCTGTGCTGCATAATGCCCATCCATCAATTGTGCTCCTAAAATACTTGTTGCCATAATTAGATATAAAATTATTTTCTTCACAGCTTCCTCCTATTTTATAATTTACCCTATAAATTCACTTAATTATTCTTCTAAAATAGCAGTTGCAGTTGCATATTCCTTAGAATGAGAGATACTCAAATTTAATTTACCCTTATGTTTTTTACTCAGTTTATCCGATAGATAAACTACGGGTTTCCCTAAATTATCATTTAAAATCTCAATATCTAACAGACCAAATTCTCTGACACCAGTCCCAAAGGCTTTGGAGATAGCCTCCTTAGCTGCAAATCTACCTGCGTAACTGGGGTATGGATTTTTTTTCTGTGAAATATATTCTATTTCTTTTTTTGTATATACCTTTTCTAAAAAAGTAGAAGTTCTTTCAATAGCTTTTTTTATCCTGGAAATTTCTACTATATCCGTTCCTAATCCTATAATCATGACAATACACCCTTTCCCTTTACGGTTTCCCCTAAAGGGGACACCAAAATATTATATAAGAGATAGATTACGAAGTAATCTATCTCTTAACTTTTTTGATTAAAAAAACAATTTGATTCTGCTTCTTTTCGTCACATTTAAAATTTATTTTTCTAGAATTAATTTTTTTCAAAAATATCTATATTTACATCTACTGTTATTTTTAATTCCGATAGATTTAACAACCTTTCCACTCCATCCTTGGGACTTTTCCACCTGTAGGGAGTCATATCAAATAAACTTTTTATATCTTTACTATCTTCCAATTTAGTTTCATACCTTACATTTATCAATTCTTTATGGTTATATCCATCTACTAGGTCCTGGGTGGGTCTATAATATTCCATCTTTAATTTATCATAGACTACTTCCTTTATCTCCACCAGGTGGTATTCTCCTGTGCTTACAGTTATTAACTTTCCGCCTTTTTTTAGTACTCTTTTATACTCTGCAGGATCTATATAACTAAACATACAGATCACATAATCCAATGATTCTGAAGCAATAGGAAGATTTGATCCGCTAGCTACGATCCATTCAATCCCCTTATATGTTCTAGCAGCATGGATAACCCCTTCTTTGGATATATCTATCCCTATAATGTGGGCATCGATATTTTCCTCCTCCAAACTACCCCTCAAAAGATTAGTATAATATCCCTCTCCACATCCTATGTCTAAGATATTTATACCACTTTTTACTCCTATCTCCTTTTTTATACTGTCATTCAAAGTTTCAGATATTTTTTTATAATATCCCTTCTCCAAAAAGTTTTTTCTTGAGATTATCATCTCCTTATCATCCCCGGGGTTTTTACTCCTCTTCTCATTGGACATATGCAGGTTTACATACCCCTGTTTCCCCATATCAAAGGTATGGTTATTTTTACATCTATAACTTTTTTCAATTCTATTTAATTCATCCTGACATACAGGACACTTTAATATACTCATAATTTTTTCTCCTCTTTTTTTCACCACAAATAACACTTATTATGCAAATTTTTAGAGCACAATTCTATAATATTCTAATTTAGGATAGTTCCCAAAATTAACTAATATACCTAATTTATATCCTGTAGCTTTTAAATAATTAAATAACTGTGCTTTATGTTCATTTGATATTTTTTTTACTGCTTTTAATTCTAAAATTATTTTTTCATAACAAATAATATCTGGAATATATTTTTGTACAAGCTCGTACTCTTTATAACTTATACATAATTCTTTTTTTGCTATGAATGGTATTTTTTCAATACTTAATTCTATTTCTAAACTTTCTTGATAAACTGCCTCCAAAAAACCACTGCCTAATATATTATAAACATTAAAACAAGCTCCCATTATTTTATAACTTTCATCTTTAAAAATTATATCTTTCATAGTTTCACCTCTTTATTCGTGCTATTAGGTTAATTCGTGGTAAAAATAAGTTTATATCCCATAAATTTTCTTGGCATTTTCTGTAGTTACTCTCACTACTTCCTCGTAGGATACTTCCTTTATCTCAGCGATCTTTCTGGCTATATATTCCACATAGATAGGATGATTTCTCTTCCCCCTGAATGGTGTAGGAGTAAGGTA
>DAOUPY010000207.1 GCA_030625925.1 Fusobacteriaceae bacterium
CATAGTTCACGAATAACAGCTTCTTTGTTTATTCCTTTTAAATCTAAAGTAATACTACTTTCGTTTATTAAATCTGTAATTTTCATATTCTTCCCCCTGTCTAGATTAATAATTTGATTTTCCCCTTGATAATTTGATCTATATTTTTTCTACTTTTATCTCTTTTAATAATCTATCTACTTCTGTTTCGGTACATAAATTTTCTGAAAATGCTGATGCACTTCCACATGCAATACCTAATTTAAATGCTTTTAAAATATCGAGGCTCTTATAAATACCACAGGTAAAGCCGGCTACTAAAGAATCACCTGCACCTACAGAATTGACCAATTTTCCTTTTGGAGCACTGGCTATATATGAAGCTGTAGGAGTGATAAGAAGTGCACCGTCTCCAGCCATAGAAACAATTATATTTTGAGCTCCTAAATCAAGTAATTTTTTACCATAGATGATTGTATCTTCTGTAGATTCTAATTTTACGTCAAATATATCTCCTAACTCGTGATTGTTAGGTTTTATCATATACGGTTTTCCCTTGAGACCCTCTAATAGAGCCTCACCTTTAGCATCTAATATGACTTTTACTCCATGAGGGATATCAGTCATAATATCTTTATATATAGTTGAACTTATAGATTTTGGTACACTGCCAGAGAGAACTAAAGTATCTCCAGATATCAATGATCCTAATTTTTCTTTTAATTTTTTTAATGCATCTGATGATATCTCAGGGGAATTTCCATTTATCTCACTCTCACTCTTGATATCTTTCATCTTTATATTTATTCTGGTATCACCTGAGACTTCTATAAAATCATGATTTATATCTTTTTTATCCAGAGATTTTTTTATGAAATCCCCGGTAAATCCCCCGGTAAATCCTAGTGTTGTATTAGGAGTTTGCAGGTTAGTCAGGACCTGGCTCACGTTTATTCCTTTTCCTCCTGGCAATTTATATTCTGATTTTGTTAGATTTATATCTCCAGGAACAAAATTTTCAACATTTATTATATAGTCTATAGATGGATTTAATGTTAATGTATAGATCATTTTATGACCTCCTCAATTGTGTTTATGTTATGATATCTTTCATCTATAATGGTATCTGTAATTATCCTTACATCTTTCAAATCTCCAAATTTTGAAAATGATATTTTATTAAATTTAGTATGGTCTGCTAATATATATGAAATTTTAGAATTTTGAATAACCCTTTCTTTTATCAAGGCCTCATCCGGGTCTGGAGTTGTCAGACCGGCTTTTAGATCTATGGAATTTGAACCTATAAATGATATATCATAGTTATAGCTTTCAATAGTCTTCAGAGCGTCTTTTCCAATTAATGCACCTGTTTTATGTTTTAGTGCGCCACCTGTAAAGTAACTTTTTATCTTGTATTTAGTTAGTTCTTTTATATGGTGGATCCCATTGGTTACTACAGTAACATCTTTTGATCTCATATGTTTAATAAGATATTCTGTAGTTGTTCCGGCATCTAAGAATACACAGTCATTTTCCTTTATATAGGTAGAGGCAAGGAAGGCTATATCCTCTTTAGCTTCATTATTTTGACTGATTTTGGAAACTAAATCCTCTTCATAGGAGATATTAGATATACGGGCTCCTCCATGAACTCTGGTTAAGATTCCATTTTCTTCCATCCTTGCTAAATCTCTTCTAATTGTTGATTCAGATGTTTTTAATTTTTCTGTCAATTCCTTAAGTGTTACCGTTTTTTGAATTTCTAATATTGACTTTATTATCTCTTCTCGTTTTATTTGTATCATTTCGCATCACCTATAAACATTATATTATATTTCCCAACATAATTCAATCATTTTCTTTCAAAAAATGTCAAAAGCCTTCAAATGGAATGCGTAAAAACTGTATTAAAGATAAAAAAAATAACAAAACTAGAACTCTAAAAGTCCCTATATTACATAGGGACTGTACTCAATTGAAGTCAACAAAATCAATGGATTATAAAATAGTATAAAATAAATAAAATAACACTCTGTCAAAATAAATCAACTCATAAAAAATATAAAAAAAAAGAGGCTTGATCTTATAAAATATAAGAAACAAGCCTCTTTAATAATATTTAACTTTCTGGATGCAACGTCACGTTGCTTTTTTACTTTTCTAATTTTAATGTCTTTAAGGCTGCCCATCTATAAAATGAAGCATCATAATTTCTTGCATTATACCCTAATTCTTCTAAAATAATCTGCATATGAGCTGATCTTATTCCTGCTGTACAATAAGTTACTATCTTCATAGTATCTTTATTTTCAATCCCCTTGGATTTTAGTATTTTCTCGATGTCTTTAAAATTCTTTAGAGTCCCATCTTTTTCTAAAAATGAATTAAACGGAATATTAACAGCCCCTTCTATATGTCCACCTCTAGCTTCTCCAAACTTAGTAGCTCCTAAATATTCATCTCCTTCCCTGGTATCTATTATAACTAAGTCATTAAATTCTTTAATTAATTGATCAGTTGTTATATTTCTACTATTATCCCATTTAACCATAGAATTAGTTACTTCAGGATATTTTGTTTTAGAAAATGTAGTTTTTCTTTTTTCACTTTTCCATTTTTCTATTCCACCATCTAATATGTGAAGGTTTTCAAATCCTGCCATTTGGAGAGTCCAATATACACGACCATCTTCTCCCCAAGCACCTTTTGTTTTACTATAAACTACAATTTCATCTGTTGACTTTATTCCTAATTCATTTAACTTTTTTGATAAAGTATTAATTTCTAATACTGTTCCCCATTTTTCAGATCCAAATTCAGCATCCATATCAGATAAAGACTTCCAGCTTACTTCAATAGCTCCTGGAATATGTCCTAACTTATAAGCTTTTCCTCTGGCATCTATAATTTTAATATTATCCTTATTTTGAGACAACCATTCTGTAGATACAAAAGTCTCAGCAAAAGATAATACTCCCATGAAAAGAAATATCCCTAGTATTAATTTTTTCTTCATTTTAAACCACTCCTATATTTTTTTATCTACCGCTCCTATAGTTTATAACATTTTTTTTAAGATTATACAAGGAAAAAGCAGGGTAACGTTGCATTCAGACAAGTATAAAAGAGATTTTATAATCTTTTATTTATCCTATAAATTTTATCTCAAAATTCTATGTTTGCAGAGTAAACTAATAGTATTTTGGTGATACCCCTTGCCAGAATAATTTCCTAGATAATAAAAAAAGAGCCTAATAAGACTCTTTATAAAAATTATAATATTATTTTTTATTATTATTAAAAGTCCAGGCTATAATTCTAGATATTTTATTTCCATGAACCATCTCTATAATTTTAGTATCTGCTGCTCCTAATTTTTTTAAGATTTTTTCCATGGGTTTTACATTTTCTCCCTTAGATATAAGGGAAGTAAAGTATCCTACTTTATCTGAAAACAAAAGACTTTCTTTAGCCATTTTTTTCAAAAATAACATTTCTCCACCTTTGCACCAAAGTTCTGCCTTCTGGCCTCCAAAGTTTAACTTTTCACTCAGATTAGAGGATCTAGTTTTATTTAAGTTATCTCTTTTTTGTTTATTAGCAGACAATGCATCTTTTAAAGAGGAATGAAATGGTGGATTGCACATAGTTAGATCTACATATTCTTCATCTATAATTCCTTTAAAAAAGTTATTTTTATCAGGTTGAAGTTTAATAACTATGCTATCTTCTAGATGATTTTTTTTTATAATTTCCTTTGCATTTTCCACTGAGATAGGATCAATATCTGAGGCTATAAATTTCCATCCATAAGACTTATTTCCTATAATAGGATAGATACAATTTGCACCAGTTCCAATATCTAACACTTTAATATGTTTTTTAGATTTTGGTAATAGATCTGATATATGATGGATATAGTCTGCTCTTCCTGGAATAGGTGGGCATAAAAACCCCATTGGAATGTTCCAATTTTCAATACCATAATAAGTTTTTAGAAGAGCTCTATTCAATTCTAAAACTGCTTTTTCATCTCCAAAAT
Source organism: Fusobacteriaceae bacterium (assembly GCA_030625925.1). Lineage (GTDB taxonomy): Bacteria > Fusobacteriota > Fusobacteriia > Fusobacteriales > Fusobacteriaceae > Psychrilyobacter. The sequence goes on from DAOUPY010000207.1 coordinate 4,025, forward strand.
CGATTGTGTTGTCTCCATTGGGACTATTTTTTATGTATTTTTTTAACACTTTAGAATTTTTTATAAGGGATTTAAAATCATATCTTCCTAAATGCGGATTTCTTAAATGAAATCCTTTTTGTTTTAAATTCTTCAATTTATTTCTCCTATATAATTATTAATTTTATCAAAATAAATTGTAACACGATTACGATAAATAAGCAACGTGACGTTGTATCCAGAACTAAAAAAAAGAAACGTCATAGGAAGACGTCCCTTTTATCAATAAAACTATATGATCTCACATATTTATAGCTGTCTAGCTTGTTCTTCTAATTTTGCTACCCTGTCCTTTGTAGATGGATGG
>DAOUPY010000206.1 GCA_030625925.1 Fusobacteriaceae bacterium
CTATATAATCGGGCTCCTGATCTTTATAGAAGGAACCAGTTCTACGGTTATATCCGGCATATCCGCCAAACCTTTCTTTGATAAATACGGAATTCCGCGGGAAAAACTGGCCTACATTACAGACTCTACATCTGCATCTGTAGCCTGGCTTTTCCCCATAAATGCCGCAGGAGCATTTCTTATGACCATGATAGGATCCCAAATTTCTGCCGGGACTATTACTGGGGATCCCTTTGTCTATGTATTGAAGTCACTGCCCTTTCAGCTGTATAGTATCTTTGCAATAATCCTGGTTGGAATCACAATCATAACAGGAAAAGATCTCAAGATTATGAGCAGTTTTATAGCCGATGATTTAACAATTATAAAAACCTCTTTAAAGAAAGATGATCATACTAAAAAACCAAGGGCAAGAAATATGATTTTACCCACAATTCTTTTAATAATAAGTATTTTCGGGATTTTATATATCACCGGAAAGGGGAATATGTCTTCCGGGAATGGAGCCGATGCAATATTTAACGGAATAATAATAACCTTGATACTAACTGGGATCTACTATATCTTTCAGGGAATAGTAAAACCTAAGGTATATATAGAATGGTGCATAGAAGGAATGGCCAAGTTCCTTCAAATCACAATTATACTGGTCTTAGCATTTGCCTTAAGTAACCTAATGGAGAAATTAAATTTAGGCTCCTATATAGCCCAAATGAGTACAGATATGAATCCCATACTATTACCGGCAGTGATTTTTCTGATGGGGTCCATTATATCATTTGCTACAGGAACCAGCGGAGGAACAACTGCAATCCTTATTCCCATCGCCATCCCCATGGCTGCAAAACTAGGTGTAGATATCCATCTGATAATAGGAGCCGTTGTATCCAGTGCTGTTTTCGGAGATCACTGTTCCCCTATATCAGACTCTACAATCTTAGCCTCCATGATCTCAGAAGTCCCTGTGATGAACCATGTGAAAACTCAGATTCCATATGCCCTCATATCAGGGGGGCTTTCAATGGCAGGATTTTTAATAATGGGAGTACTTCTCATATAAAAAAATTATATAAATTTAAAATTAAATAGGAGGATAAAATGAATATCAAAGAAATTTATGAAAAGTTCGACACAATCGATCTCTGATGTTTGCTACAATCAATGAAGGATACCCGGAAAGAAGGAGGAAAAGGTCTTTGGACTGGAAATCAAAGATAATTGTATAAGATGCGGAAAATGTTTTAAAAAATGTTCATTCAAGGCCATCGATAAGGTCAACAATGATTATATTATTAACGGCAGAAAGTGCAATGTATGCGGAGACTGCATTGTTGTCTGCCATGTAGATGCCATCGGTGAAAAATAAATATCTTTAAATTGTTAAAGATTAACGAATTGTTCAGAGCGGAAATTATTACAGTACCTATAAAGTTCTTTATAATTTTCCAATCTATTTATATGAGGAGTGAAAATATGAAAAAAATTATTTTATGTATTATGTTAATCGGTTTATTTATTGCCTGCGGGGAAAAAAGAAAAGGAAATGAAGTCACTAAAATAAAATCCAATAAAGCAAAAGTTATTGAATTGTTAAACAGCATTGAAACTGGAGATCAAAATCCCGTAGGATATATCAATACCGATAAATATATCCAGCATAATTTAGGAATTACCGACGGTTTGGCAAGATTCGGTGCTAAACCAAAAGAAGGATTTAAAGTAAAGGTTATCAGAGCATTTGAAGATGGTGATTATGTTTTTACGCAGAGTGATTTTGGTCCAAAAGTAGGATTTGATGTTTTTAGATTTGAAGATGGATTAATTGTAGAGCATTGGGATAACTTAGGAGAGAAAAAAGGTCCTAATCCGAGTGGACATACTCAACTTGATGGTGCAACAGAAGTAACAGATTTAGATAGAACAAAAGAAAATAAAACACTGGTAAAAAATTTTATAAAAGATGTTTTAATGGGTGAAAATCCTGCCAAGGTTACTGACTATATCAGTACAAAAAAATATATTCAGCATAACACAAATGTAGCAGATGGTCTTGACGGTCTAGCTGCAGCTAGAAAAAGTATGGCTGAAGCAGGGATGACAACGGTTTTTACTGAGAACCATAAAATTCTTGGAGAAGGGAACTTTGTTTTGGCAATAAGTGAGGGTGAATTTGCTGGAACTCATGTTGCTTTCTATGACCTATTCAGAGTAGAGGAAGGAAAAATCGTTGAACATTGGGATATAATAGAAAAGATTCCATCAAAAGACAAGTGGGCTAACGATAACGGTAAATTTTAGGTAGGGCTATAAAACAATTATAAATTATTTGGTAAGAAGATTTGAATAAAAAAAGTATTTTTAAGGGGAATAATGATTATTCTCTTATTGTCTATAATGACTTAATTAAAGGAACAAATAGAGACTCTGCATAGAGGAATGGATCTAAAGTTTTATCCATTTACTGATATTGATTAATGATTATGCGATATTTTGGAATAATGGAAAAATTTATGGAAAAGGTGAAATGGGTATTTTAACATATCCAAAAATGGAAGAATTAAAGAAATTACTAGAACATGAGTAGTTTTAAATTGAAATCTATTATAATAGATACGAGGAGGACGTAAAAATATGGAAATTAGTGAAATTTATGAATTATTTGATAAGATCGGTGTTTTAACTTTTTCAACTATTCACAATAACGAAGTTCATAGCAGGGTTGCTCATTTTAATGGGTGTGACCAAGAGGGAATATATTTTAGAACCATGTGGAATAAACCCTTTGCAAGACAGTTGATGGAAACTAAAAAAATAACAGTTTGTGGTGTAAGTAATACCAAGATACTCTCTCATGATGGAGATTTAGGAGCAGACTTCCCTCCAGGCTATTCTATCAGACTTATTGGTGAGCTTAGATATATCCCTGAAGAGGAAGTCAGAGAAAAAGCAAAAACAAACAAAGACCTTAAGTTAGCTGTATATGATATGGATAAATACCCAGCAATGAAAAAGGGAAACTTTATGATATATAGTGCAAAAGTTGAGCTCTTTGATTATGATTTTAGTTGTGTAAACAGAGATCACAAACTGCTTAGAACAAGAATGGCATTTGGGGGAATGACTTTTAATGAAGCTGGTCCAAAAATAACAGGGAAATGTGTAGAATGTGGAAAATGCTATAAAAAATGTAGTTTTAAAGCAATCGAAAAAGGGAATCCTTATCGTGTAAGATCTAATAGATGTGATGATTGTGGTGACTGTATTTCAGTATGTCCAGTAGGTGCAATTGAACTGTCTTCTCCATTTTAGCAATTTAAAACGATGGGGTAGCAAGTTATTTAAAGAATCATAGAAGCTGCTGTAAATTTTGTGTAAATTCTAAAAATCAATGTAAAACTTTCATAAAATGAGGAGTGAAAATATGAAAAAAATTATTTTATGTATTATGTTAATCGGTTTATTTATTGCCTGCGGGGGAAAAAGAAAAGGAAATGAACTCACTAAAATAAAATCCAACAAGGTAAAAGTTGTTGAGTTGTTAAACAGCATTGAAACTGGAGATCAAAATCCCGTAGGATATATCAATACCGATAAATATATCCAGCATAATTTAGGAATTGCCGACGGTTTGGCAGGAAACCCCACATCATATTATGATTTATTCCGTATTGAAATTGGTAAAATCGCCGAACATTGGGATGTTATGGAAACTATAACACCTGAAAATGAAAGAAAGAATAAAAACGGAAAATTTAATTTCAATAAATAATTATGTAAGTTTAAAACTCCATATGATATTATAGAAAAGTGTAAAATATATAATTCAGGAGTTTTTAGTCATGAAAAAAAATATTGCTCTCCTTGCAGGGGGAAAAAATTCCCGAATGGGCGGCTTTACAAAATCTTTTTTAAAACTTAAGAATGAATCTTTTCTCCAAAGAACATTGGAAGAATTCAATGATTTCCATAAGATAGTCATAATTTCCAATGAAAAAAACCTATATAAAGGATATCAAGTCGAGATATTTGAAGACCTTATAAAAGACAAGGGACCCTTAGGAGGGATATATACAGCTCTCTCATCTATTAAGGATAGCTGTTTCATTGCAGCTTGCGATATGCCTTTTTTAGATAAACAAAAAATTATAGAAATCTACGACCAGTTGGATAACTATGATGCTGTTATACCCATGTATAAGGGGCGACCTCAGCCTCTCTGTGCTCTCTATAATATAAGTGTTCTCAAATATATTAAAGAAGATATCGATAACGATGATCTCAAAATAATGATCCCCTTAAAGAAAGCCAAGGTTAAATTTGTAGAGATAGATGATGACAAGTTATTTGTAAATATAAATACTCCTAAAGAATATGC
>DAOUPY010000546.1 GCA_030625925.1 Fusobacteriaceae bacterium
GTCTTGACACAAGAAATAGACGAAAGAAAGTCAAGAAGGTTTATGATGATCTTAATGAGTAATACACAATCGTCATTGTAGAAACAGTTCTGCCGAAGTGGAACGACTATAAACTTCGCTTTAAGATCTAAAGACAAGTCAGAACATCAAAATCAGACCTTAGTCTGCGTCAAGGGTAGAAAAAAATTAATATTCGTATATCGAGGTTTTAACCTCTTTTTTTTATGGTATAATATAATTAAAATATCAGTATTACAAGGAGGAAAATGATGATTAATTTAAATAAGCTTGAAGAAGCAAAAAATAGATTAGTAAAAGAATTTAGTCCTGAAAAAATATATATATTTGGTTCATATGCTTGGGGAGAACCAAATGAGGATAGCGATTTAGATATTATGATTCTTACAAAAAATTGTACAAATAAAATTATAGAAATGAGACGTGGGATAAAAGCTTTAAGAGGAATTGGATTTCCAAAAGATATAATTGTAGAAAGTGAAATGGAGTTTAAAAAAAATTCAAAAATAGAAACTCGAATTGAAAATGATATTTTAGAAAGGGGGTATTTGATCTATGAAAATACCAACTAAAGATAGCGACATAATGCTGTTTAAGGCTGAAAGAGATTATAAATCAGGGATTATTTTATTAGAATCCGAACTAGAAGATCAGGCTATTTATCATTTTCAACAAGCTGGAGAGAAGGCTTTAAAAGCAATTTTATTTTTATTTAAAACTAAAATCCCTAAAAGTCATGATCTATCAAATATCTTAGATAAAATAATCGAATTAGATAAAGAATTTGAGGAACTATATGAATCAGCAGAAAATCTAACTCCATATTCCACAGCTTATAGATATATGGATACAGGTTTTGGATTAGTACCATCTCATGATTTAGTCGATGAAGCTAAAAATGATAGTTTAAAAATTTTAGAATTTGTAAAAAAAAAATTAAAATAAATTCCCTCCTACTCCTAGAGAGATCTAGTTTGTAGGAGGAGTTTTTTATAAAATATGATGCATATCCTATCTTTTTAAATTCCGCGTTCTAGGTCTTCTTAAACTATCTTTTAAAAATAAATTTTCATTAGAAATAGATGGTCGTTGCCTTTCCTTTATATCCCTGTCAAATTCCTCTCTGTTATTTAAAATATCTTCTTTAACTTTCTCCCGATCTTGAACCTCTGGTATCCCATCTGGAAACCTGTCCTCCAGCTTTTCCTTTACATATTCTTGAAATTCTGGAGTATCTGTTATCTCCTCTATGATCTCTTTTTTTTCTTCATCAGATAGATCATCCCAATAATCTCCCCTATCATAATAAGTATTATAATATCCATAATAATAATCATCATACCATGGATAGTAACCACTACTCGTAGAAGTTTCATTG
>DAOUPY010000177.1 GCA_030625925.1 Fusobacteriaceae bacterium
GCCCCGCTGCTGCCCAGATCGTATTCTCCAAGGTGTAGTTTGATCTTATCACTGTCATCTTTATCATATTCATATACAGACCAAGGAACATAGTTTATAGTTCCTCCTTGAAGTTTTACGATGTCCTCTAGATCCGGGCTGCGTTCCCAAGATCTAAGCTTTCGGAGTCTATCTCCGCTTTCATGGTCGTAAGCAAAGTCTATCTTAGCTTCCTTCAGGTTGAATGCGAATCCAAAATCTTCACGTCTGGACTGGTCATCATCTGCCTTAGATGTAGAACCAGGGTCTAAATCCTTTAGATAGTCGTAGTAGGCAGATATTGTATAATCTTCATTATCTTTGGTAAAACCAAGATCGGTGTATAACTTATGGTCTAGTTCAGAACCAAAAGATGCATCGTCCATTCGGTCATCGACTAACTGTCTGTATGGGTCTTCTCCTCCAGCCAACATCTTAACCTTAGAATGGAGGGTAATATCATTTCTTTCACCTATATTTTTAAACTCAGAGTCCAAGGTGACAAAATTAATGGATTCACCGTCGTCTCTTTCTCTATCATCGTAGTAACCGTTTCTTTCCAAATCATCTCTATAGTCTTCCAGTGCGCTTATCTTATTTACTGTTGTACTTTGCATCCCTAATTTTAAATAACCACTATCATTTTTATATTCATGGCTGGCAGCAAGATCCCATCTATCATCGATAGAACTGTCTTTTTTTACTACCAAAAGGTCATCAGCAGTAACTAGACCCTGCCCATAATTTCCCAGATCATACCAGTTTTCAAATCTTCCAACTAAGAGTCCTAATTGATCGGCAAATTTAGGGGCTATACCACCTTTAAAGTACTTACTGTTATTATCTCCATAGTTTATACCACTGGAAATATGAAATCCATAATCGGTTTTATCTCCCCAAACAGGAAAAAGTGGTACCTTAGAACCTTGTCTGATATTAACTGCATACCAGGGGAACCAGCCTACCTTATGACCACTTATATATAGTTCGATATCCTGAAATTCAGCCTTATTATCTGGGACTATTTTTAATTTTTTAGTCTCAAGATAATATCCGCCCTTTTTATAATCTCCGGTTTCTAAGATACTAAAATCAGTAGTAAACCAGGCATTTTTTAGGGTGAACGCTTCTTCATTGTATTCTCCTACTTCTCCACCGAAATATATCCTGTCGTTGGGAGCTTCGGCACCTGTTACAGCCCCTACTTCCATATAGGATATACTGTCATAGTATTTTAAGATACTGCTGTCCAGTGAAAGAAGAGTTTTATGGGAATCAATTCTGGCTTGGTTAGAGCCATCTCCCATCTCGATCCTGACATCTCCAGTAGCAGTAACTATATTTGAGTCTTTATCTCTTTTAAACCCAAAGGCCTGGAGTTTTAAGCCCTGGTATTGAAACTTTACCCCGCCATCAGCTGTTAAGGTATCGTTTTTTGTATCGATAACTAAACTTTCACTGGAAATAGCAGCCCCATCACTGGAGCTGCTAACTTTACTTATATCATTTACAGTCGAAAAGAGACCTGCTGAAGCTGCTTTATTTAGGTCATTTCCAAATCCTGGTTCCTTTGCAGCAAAGGATATTTGAACAACACAAAATAGCAGAATAGCAAGGCACTTTAAATTTAAATTTTTCATATCATCATGTCTCCCTTAATTTTAAACAAATTTTTCCATTTTATAGTAAATAAAGTATAACATAAATCCCTATGATTTAAACTATAAAAAGATATGCTAAAAAAAAGGAATAAAAAAAGGGTCCGAAGACCCTAACTCTTAATATGAATTTAATTTTTCAGTTAAAGCACCTTTTTGAACTAATCCGATTATTTGATCTACAGCTTCTCCGTTTTTAAAAGCTATCATAGTAGGTATACTTCTAACACCATATTTTTGAGATAATCCTGGATTATCATCTACATTTACTTTAACAATCTTGGCAGTAACCTCTTCAGATAATTCATCTAAAATTGGAGCTAACATCTTACAAGGACCACACCAGTCAGCATAAAAATCAACTAAAACAATCCCATCTTGGATAACAGTATCGAAACTAGCTTCGTCGGTATATATAACTTTACTCATTAAAACCCCTCCTAAATTATGTTGATTATAAACATCTTCAAGTAATATTAGCATATTAAATATACTGTGTCAAACATTCAATATTTCTAATGTCTTTTTTTATTACTGGTTATTTTGCACAATTGTATGTAGAGTCACGAGGATCTAAATATTTTTTTTTAATATCGTATTTTCTAAAAAATAAGGTTGAAATAAATGAGTTTTCTTGCTCATCCATATATAATTATGTTAAAATTAGGTTATAAAAAAATCTAAAACTAAAATAATTGGAGGTTTAGAAATATGATACTAATTACAGGAGCATGTGGGTTTATTGCTAGTGCATTAACTTGGGAATTAAATGAAGGTGGAAGAAATGATATCATCTTATCTGGAGAATTAGAAAAAGAAGATAAGTGGTTAAATATAAGGGATAGAGACTACTATGACTGGGTGCATAAAAATGATCTATTTGAATGGCTGTCTGTTGAGGAAAATGCAGCGAAAATAACAGCAGTGGTGCATATGGGGGCGTGTTCTGCCACTACCGAAACAGATATGGATTTCTTGATGGAAAATAACTATGAATATACTAAAAAATTATGGAAATTCTGTACGACAAGAAATATTAACTATATCTATGCTTCATCTGCTGCTACCTATGGACTGGGAGAGCTAGGATATGATGACGATGTGAGCCCAGAGGAATTAAAAAAATTAAAACCATTGAATAAATATGGATACTCTAAAAAATTCTTTGATGATTGGGCATTCAAGCAGGAAGAAACTCCTAAACAATGGGTTGGAATAAAGTTTTTTAATGTATATGGACCTCAAGAGTACCATAAGGATAGAATGGCTTCTATGGTATTTCACGCATTCAATCAATATAAGAAAAATGGGATGGTAAAATTATTTAAATCTCATAAGGCTGAATATGAAGATGGGGGTCAGTTGAGGGACTTTGTTTACATAAAAGACGTAGTAAAAGTATTGAAGTTCTTTGTAGAGAGTGAAGGTAAATCAGGGATCTATAATATAGGGACTGGAGTTGCCAGAAGTTTTAAAGACCTTGCATTAAATGCGATAAGAGCAGGTGCAGATGATTATTCATTGGAGGAGTCTAAAGTTCTAGAATATGTGCCGATGCCGGAAGATCTCAGAGGAAGATACCAATATTATACTTGTGCAGAAATGAAAAAATTAAAATCAGCGGGATATACAGAAAAATTCCATACATTGGAAGAAGGAATAAAGGACTATGTTCAAAATCACCTGGCTAAAGAAAATCCATATCTATAAAATTAAAGGATATTTAAAAAACTACAGAATAATAAAAAAGAATAGGATTTAAAACATGAAAACAAGGAATTCTTTTCCTTGTTTTTAATTATCTAAGTTAATAATTGGTATTTCTTTAGTTATTAATATTCACCAATTTAAAAAAACTGAACCGCAAATTACGCAGATGAATACGAATAAAAACAGTGATTTATCAAAAAGTAACTGCAAGGATCATCACCAAAGAACTATTAGTTTATTCCATAAACATAGAACTTTGAGAAAGAGAGCACGCCAAGATACGCAAAGAAAATCTTTTTTGTCACTAATTTTCACCAATTTTCTTTAATTAGTGGGTATTAGTGTTGATTGGCGGCTAAGTTATTTGATGTTTGTTGATTTGTGTAAATTAGAAGTTTATCTGTGTCATCTGTGTCAAGTATTTTGACTTTGATTTGCGACATTAGCGGTTTCAAAAGAATTAAAATGAAATTTAGGAGGTGATAGGAATAAAATTGATATTACCTGTAAAAAAAATGGAAAAAGAATTTAAGGAAATAATACTTGATTACCAAGAAGAGGAGGATCTTTTATATTACTTATATATGGATGCTTTGAACGATTTTGACAATCACTTGAGAAGGTTAGAGGAGTTGAGAATTGGGGAAGATCTTCCTGAAGATGAGGTTGCTGCTACTGAATATTGGCTTGTAGATGGGGAAGAAAAAGAAATTAGAGGGATGATAAAAATAAGACATGAGAGTATACCTGTTCATGGGAATATAGGCTATAATATACCTCCTAAAAAAAGATTTTTAGGGTATGGAACAAATATATTACGGCTGGGGATAGAAAAAGCTAAAGAACTAGGGATAAAAGAGGTAAGGGTATCCTGTACTTCTGATAATGATGGATCGAGAAAAATAATTTTAAAAAATAATGGTGTTTTTATAGGCCTGGAAGAGGATAATAACGAGCTGTATGAACAATATATAATAATGTAAAACAGGAGAGATTTTATGGATTTAAGAAAAGTTTTGGAGAAGGCTAATGAAGTTGGAGGATCAGATGTTCACTTTGTGGTAGGCAGACCGCCTATGTTTAGAATAAACGGAGAGCTGTTAGACATAGGTCATTTTGACAAGATGCTGCCTAAAAATTTGGAGGGACTGGCTGAAAAAATCCTGTCGGAAGATCAATATGTAGAATTTAAAAAGCATCATGAATATGATTTTGCTTTTGGAATGGCAGGACTGGGAAGGTACAGAGTGAATATCCATATGCAGAGGGGAACAAT
>DAOUPY010000304.1 GCA_030625925.1 Fusobacteriaceae bacterium
GAATATTTGTATTTGGTTTTTAAACTTCCGTTAAGCTCGAAACTAGGAGACCAATAATTGGCACCTTCCCTAGAAATACCTAACGTGTTAAATAGCTACTCATAATATCATTTTTGTAAGAAAAAGTCAATCTTTTTAATGGAGTTATGGGCAGTAAATTCTAGTGATTTATCTATTTGAATTTTTAATTTCATAATTCTTATGATACAATTATTATAGTATAAAAATTAAAGGAGTTAAATTATGACAACTAATATCGATAGTTCAAGACAAAATAAAAACATTTTCAAATCAGGAATAACCTACCTCACCAAGGTCTTAAATGGAATGGCTTTAGGTCTTTTTTCATCCCTTATAATCGGACTTATTTTAAAACAAATAGGAGTTTATACAGGACTTAGTTTCCTGTCCCACTATGGACAGATAGCCCAATGGATGATGGGTCCGGCTATTGGTGCAGGGGTAGCATACAGTTTAAAGGTTCATCCTTTAGCTATATTTTCAACTATTATTTGTGGTGCACTTGGTGCAGGCACTATCACTGCTAGTGGCGGAATAACTATAGGAGAACCTGTAGGAGCTTTCATAGCTTCCCTTGTAGGAGCCGAAATAGGCCGGCTGGTAAGCGGTAAAACAAAGTTTGATATTCTTCTCATTCCTTCTCTAACCATTATTTCCGGTGGGCTTGCAGCCAGCTTAGTTTCACCTTTTATGGTAACTTTTATGAAAGAGGTCGGTATATTTATAAATACCCTTACTAGTCTTCACCCCATTCCTATGGGAATTACTCTTTCAGTGGTCATGGGTATCATCTTAACCCTGCCTATATCCAGTGCTGCAATCTCGATTTCTCTAGGATTATCAGGAATTGCCGCTGGAGCTGCCACAGTGGGATGTGCTACCCATATGATTGGTTTTGCAGTTTCCAGCTATAGGGAGAATAAAATAGAAGGATTGGTCTCACAAGGACTAGGTACCTCTATGCTGCAAGTTCCTAACATTATCAAGAAACCAATTACAGCCCTACCCGTTATCCTCACTTCTGCAATCTTGGGACCCCTGGCAACCGCTGTATTTCACATGAGAAATAATTCAATCGGTGCAGGTATGGGAACTTCTGGATTAGTAGGGCAGATCGCTACCTTTAAAACTATGGGTACAGATGGAATTTTAGGGATTATTCTCTTACATTTTATCCTTCCAGGTATTTTCACTTATTTTATAAGTGAATTCATGAGAAAAAAGAACTGGATTAAATATGGAGACCTGCAGCTCTAGATGTAAAAAAGCAACGTGACGTTGTGCAGGTATAATTTCCTAGATAAGAAAAAAGACTTATTTATCGATGATAAATAAGTCTTTTTTTTAATCTGCATTACTATAATATCTTTTAGCAATTAATTTATTTTCTCCCTCACTTACAAAAATTAGATTTACTTCATAATTTTTATAATCTACTTCATTTTTTATCAAACCCACTATTTTATTAAAGTACTCATCAAAGAGTCCACCTTAAGATTTTCTAATCAACTCATTTATTTCCACAATATTTTTACCTGTGAGGATTATCAGCCCGCTTTTTTCAAATAAATTTACATCAACTTCACATTTTATCGGTTTTCCTTCATTAGGTATCTGAGAATGACCAATAATAAAAATTTTCTCTATCTCTTTTTCCATAACATTTATTCTAACCAGAGTAGTGGTATCCATTGAAAAAATTGATGTTCCCATTATTATTATCAAAACTATCAAGTTAATTTTTTTCACTCCAAATCTCCTCCATTCCCTTTTTTTACTTTTCCCCTAAGAAATTTATGTATACTAAATCTATTTTAATCTCTTTTCTGTTTTTTTGCCACTAAAATAATCATATTTTACTCTTAATTCACTCTTAAAATATATTCATCTTTTAGACAAAAATGTAGTATAATGAATATATATAATACCGTTATTTTTATTTTTAGAATAGATATCCAAATATCTATTTTTATTAACTTTAAGGGCATTCATAATATTATTTAAATACAAGGAGATGATATACCATGGAAAAAATTCTTATTGTCGAAGACGATAACAGCCTTTCACAACTGTTGGAATTCCAATTAAAATATGCTCATTACGAAACTGTTATTACCCCTAGAGGAGAGGAAGCAATTAAATTAATAAAAGAATATGATTACAACTTAATTATTTTAGATATCATGCTTTTAGATGGAAGCGGAATTGACGTCTGTAAAGAGATCAGAACCTTTTCTGAAGTTCCTATAATTATGCTGACAGCCAAGGACAGCATCAATGATAAGATCTCTGCTTTTGATTCAGGAGCCGATGACTACCTAACTAAACCTTTTGAATTTGCCGAACTTTTAGCTAGAATAAAGGCTAATACTAAAAAATCTAAAAATTCCGAACCTAAAATCCTTTCTCATAAGGGAATTACTATATTTTTGGATACCTATAGAGCTGAAAGAGATGGGGTAGAACTACATTTAACAAAAAAAGAATTAAAGATATTGCAGCTTTTATTGGAGAATAAAGGTAAAGTCATCAGTAAAGAAGAGATCATAAATAAACTGTGGCAAGGTTTTTACGAGGAAAACAATAATATTGTTTCGGTATATATCAACTACCTCAGAAATAAAGTGGATAAGGATTTTTCTGAAAAACTAATTGAAAATGTTAGAGGTATCGGATATATAATAAGGTAATTTATGGATAATGAAAAATCTATTAAACGTGCTGTAATCACCTCCTATTTATCATCTATATTGATTATTTTGATCTCTATTCATGTGGTTATCATAGTAGTATTTTTTAATTGGGAAAATAGGAGGATTAAGTCCGAAATAAATAAAACTTCCCTTGTGGTTCACAGACAATTACAAATTATTAAACATCTAAATAAGACCTCAACTGCAAAAATAATCCAAAAAAAAATAGCCGAATTTGCCATAACTCAAGGAGAACGGCCTTCGTTACATATTAATTTGATATATAACGACAGTGTTTTTTCCAGTGAATCTCCTAATTTTATCTTTAACCACAAAAAAAAATTAGGAGAATTTCAATTTGTGTTAGATAGTAAAAATATCCTAATTCTAAAGAACTTATTGTTAAAATTTGGAGATCAGGAGATTTATGTTCAGATCTATTCCGATTCAGATGAAGTAAAAGACGATATCATATCTCTTATGAA
>DAOUPY010000042.1 GCA_030625925.1 Fusobacteriaceae bacterium
CTTTTGAATCAAATATGGCTCCTACAACTCCTGGTTTCCTATGATTAAGCAGACTCATAGCATTGTATAGGTGGGTTGCCCAGGTTATCCCATAAGGTTTCTTTTCCATTACCTCCTCGTAATCAGCATTGGTGTGACCCAAAGCTACTTTTACTCCGCCTTTTGCCAAAGTTTCGATATGCTCAGCTTTTGCATTTTCAGGTGCCAGAGTAAGGATAGTTGTTTTTGACTTAGATATTTTTTTTATCATCTCATCTGATAAGGTCCTTATCAAATCTTCCCTATGAGTTCCTTTTTTATCTGCCGATATATACGGTCCCTCTATATGAAGTCCCAATACTCCTAAGCTTTCTAAATCTTCTATCTCCTCCATTACTTGAAGGGCCCTCTCTATCTTATGGTCTGTACAGGTGATAAGTGTAGGAGTGTATGATGTACATCCATACTTTATATTAGTTTCATTCATTATTTCAAATGTTTTAACTGACAGATTATCGTTCACCAAAACCCCTCCACAGCCATTAAGCTGTAGATCTATAAATGCTGGTGCTACAAGATTACCATTTAGGTCTTTTTTTTCTATATTTGGATATAATCTGTCTAAATCTTCCGATTTTACAATCTCTTTTATTTTTTTCTCATCTATAATAATTACCCTATTAAAGATAGTTTTTTCCCCAGTAAATATTCTGCCATTTACTAATGCGTACATATATTTCATCTCCTTTTTAAAAATTGACACAGATCTTATAGATTTTAGAAATACTTTCCCATTATAATTATATTTTCTTCTCTGTGTTATCTGTGTCAAAAATAACCTTATCTCTCTCTCTTGTATAGATCTGCAATTAATTTTTCTGAATCTAAGTTTGCACTTTCAATCTCTTTAAAATATCTATAGGTTCCTACTTTTAATTCTACTGCAGCCTCCTCATCCGATACTATAATACCTTTTTCATGCATTTGAAGAGCTGAGATTGTCCACATATGATTGATTCCTTCTTCTACAGCCTGACGCAGTGCTCTAGCTTTGTGATGCCCATTTACCATGATCAACACTTCTTTAGCATCTAATATAGTCCCAACTCCCACAGTCAGTGACAGCTTTGGCACTTTTTTTACATCTCCATCAAAGAATCTTGAGTTAGCTATGATGGTATCAGCAGTTAATTCTTTATCTCTTGTTCTAGAAGTAAGTGATGATCCCGGCTCATTAAATGCAATATGACCATCTGGACCAATCCCGCCTAGGAAGAGATCTACTCCACCTACAGATTTCATCTTTTCTTCAAACCTTATACATTCAGCTTTATAATCTACAGCCATTCCATCTAAAATATTGATGTTCTCTTCCTTTATATCTATATGATTGAAAAAATTCTCATACATAAAGTAATGGTAGCTCTGTGGATGATCCCTATCCAAACCTACATATTCATCCATATTAAATGTTATTATATTTTCAAAACTGATTATTCCATCTAAATTAAATTGAATAAGCCTTTTATACATCCCTAAAGGTGTCGATCCTGTAGGTAATCCCAATACAAACGGTTTTTTTGAAGTAGGCTTTGCCTCCAATATTTTGTTTGCTATATAACATGCTGCCCAGTCACCAATATTTTTTTCAGTAATTATAACTCTCATAATTCTTCCCTCCGAATTTATATTTTTATTTATCAAATTATAGTTTTATTTTTTACCATTGTCAATATTTTTGAATAAAAAACACACTATTTATTTTAAAGTTGAATTTTTTTTACAAAAAACTTGATTTTTGATATACTTATATTGTATTATATTTTTAGAGAGTGTTATTTAATAATATATACTGTATTCTATTACATCATCTTTTATATTTTTTTTAAAAAATAAATCAAGAAAATCTTCAGTAGGATATTTAGACACTATGAGGTATCTTAATCTTAAGGAATAAATTTTAAATCATATAAAAATTGTATAATTATTTAATTTTAAGGAGGAAAAATATGTTTAAGTATTTACAAAAAATTGGTAAAGCATTAATGGTTCCTGTAGCTGTACTTCCAGCAGCAGCAATATTAATGGGTATTGGATATTGGATCGACCCTACTGGATGGGGAGCAAACAGTCAAGTAGCTGCACTTTTAATCACAGCTGGTAATTCGCTTATAGGTAGTATGGGAATTTTATTTGCTGTAGGTGTCGCTTTTGGAATGTCTAAGGACCAGAATGGATCTGCTGCATTAACCGGTTTGGTTGGGTTTTTAGTTTTAACTACATTACTCAGTCCTGGAGCTGTAGCTGCACTACAAAAAATAGACATTGCCGATGTTCCTGTTGCTTTTGGTAAGATCAACAACGGTAATCAATTTATTGGTATCTTAGTCGGAGTTATTTCATCGTCATTATATAACAAATTTAGTAAGGTCGAGCTGCACAAGGCATTATCTTTCTTCTCAGGAAAAAGATTAGTTCCAATATTAACAGCTGCTATTATGATCCCAGTTGCATTTTTATTGATGTTTATTTGGCCGGTAGTATATGGTGGATTGGTTTCTTTTGGAACCGCTGTTTCTTCAATGGGACCTGTTGGTGCCGGAATCTACGGGTTCTTCAATAGATTATTAATCCCAGTTGGATTACATCATGCTTTAAATTCTGTATTCTGGTTTGATGTAGCAGGGATCAATGACCTTGGAAACTTCTGGGCTGGAACAGGAACTAAAGGGATTACAGGTATGTATATGGGTGGATTCTTCCCTATCATGATGTTTGGATTAGTAGGAGCCGCTGCTGCTTTTATTAAAACTGCAAAACCTGAAAATAAAAGTAAAGTTGCTTCTATAATGATGGCTGCTGGATTCGCAACATTCTTTACTGGGGTTACTGAACCTATTGAATTTGCATTTATGTTCCTGGCTCCTGGTTTATATTTAATACACGCACTTCTCACTGGTGTTTCTCTATTCATTGCAGCTAGTATGCACTGGGTCGCTGGATTTGGATTTTCAGCTGGGTTAGTTGACTTTATCCTATCTTCAAGATTGCCATTAGCTAATATGCCGTATATGTTAATAATTCAAGGGCTGGTATTTATGGCTATCTACTATTTTGTATTTACATTCGCTATTGTAAAATGGAATTTGAAAACTCCTGGTAGAGAAGATGAAGAAGAAGATACTGAAGAATTCGAAGCTCCTACAACTCATACTGAAACAGCTAAGTTAATCTTAGAATATGTCGGTGGAATAGAGAATCTCCTGGAAACAGATAGTTGTGCTACCAGACTCAGATTGGAAGTTAAAGATCAAAACTTAGTTCAAGATGCTAAGATTAAGAAGATCACTTCTGGAATATTAAAACCAGGAAAAACATCTGTTCAAATTATTATTGGACCACATGTGGAATTTGTAGCTACTGAATTAAAAAAATTAACTAAATAAAATATTTAATTCGATTTATGCAAATTTAATCTGGTTTTAAAGTTAAATATAAAAATCGTGGACAAAAAATTGAAAATATCACAAACAAATTTATTAAAATCAACCTTAAAAGGACACTCCTAATTGAGTGTCCTTTTAAGGTTGATTTTATTGGGTTCATTTATGAATATTCAAAAATATGTATTTAGGTACTTTCATGTTGACGCTAATAAAAGAGATTCATAGAAAAATATAATTATCTAATCTAGAAGTTAATTTATTTCATCGCTAGAAAAGGAAAAAATATGATTTTACAAATATACTTTATTAATGAGGAGTGATAAAATGAATATTAAAAGAAAAATTTTTACTTTAACTTTTTTTACAGCTATAATTCCAATATTAATTATTTCAACAATTACATTTTCTATATTTTCTAAGGAATTAAAGGAAGCAGAAAAACAAAAGATCAATTTACTTAATCAAACTATAGAAAAAGCTGTTCAAAGGGAAATCGATACTTCCGGTGAAATACTAAAATATCTGTCGGATATATATACTAACAAACATGTTGGTTTCAAGGATACAAAGGTTCAAGTTAATAATGAAATTAGACTTAAACGTATGCTCTACCGTATGAATAATATAGCTAAATTAGAAAAAACTGTAAAATTTATCGCCTTTGGTACATCGGATAAAAAAATGATATTTGATAATCTAGCTCAAGAGCAGAACTTATCGGCTGATTATGATCCCACAACAAGACCGTGGTATGTTGGAGCGGTTAAGTCAAAAGGAATTTATCTGTCAGACGTTTTTATCCATACAGGGACAGGGAACCCAATAGTTACACTATCTAAAAAAGTTGTATTTAATGGGGAAATAGTCGGTGTATTAGCGGCAATGGTTGATCTATCTTATTTATCAGATGAAATATCGAAATATAAGATTAATGGTACCGGTTCTTTTTTTATAGTTGATAAAAATAACCATATTTTAATAGATGGAGGAGACAACGAGAAAAATTTCAGTTATATTTCTAAAATGGACTTATTTTCCAAAGATCATTTTGGAATTGTAAAAGATACTCCTTTGGGGACAAAATTTTATCATATGAAAAAAATCAAAGGATTAGATATCCTTCTAATTGGAAGTATCTATGAAAAAGATCTTAATAGTACTGTTCTAAAATTAAGATCTTACACTATTGGCATTGTCTTATTGACTATAATCTTTATTCTTGTAGTTTTATCCATAATCAGCAGAAGTTTTGACAGGTCTTTAAACAGATTATCCTATATCATAGATAGTATCTCTAAAGGAAATTACAGTAAAAATATTGATAAATTAACTGAGATCATAGATGAAAAAAATGAATTGAATTTTATAAAAAAAGCCATAACAAAAATGAATTATGAAATTATTAAAAGGGAGAACGATCTGAAATATATCTCTGAAACTGATCCATTGACTAAATGTTATAACAGGAGAGCGGTTATAAATTTGATTGAAAAAGAAATTGACCAGTCAAAATTTTTTGATTTAAATTTCTCATTAATCATGTTTGATCTGGATAAATTTAAAAAGGTCAATGACACTTTCGGCCACTTATTTGGAGATATCGTTTTAAAAAACATTTCTAAGGTCATATTAGAAAATATAAAAACGACAGATGCCTTCGGAAGATACGGGGGAGAGGAATTTCTAATTTTATTGCCTAATACCAGATTATCTAAAGGAATAATTATTGCGGAAAGGTTGAGAAAAACTATAGAAAAGCTCACGTGGGAATATGATATTGTAATAACTGTCAGTATGGGAGTTATCGAGAATTTAAAAAACGATAACTTAGATACCACCTTAGAAAAAGTTGATAATTTGCTGTATAAGGCCAAAAATAATGGAAGAAATAGGATAGAATATCAAAAAATTAATATTCAACCCGAATAGTGATGACGGTTCCTATAATTACGATACTGCAATATTAGAAAAAACAAACCCAGAAACCGGAGATAAAACTCATCTTTATTCAGATCCAAAATAATGACTAGCATTAAATACAAAGAGAGCTCCTACTGGAGCTCTCTTATATATTTATATAAATAATGTTGAGAAAGACTCTTCAGAGTCTCCTAACATTGCTGCTACACCACCATATTCTATTTCATCTATTAATTCATCATGACTGAACCCCATTACATCTACCGACATATCACAAGCTACAATCTTTCCACCATTATCCAAAAATATCTTCATCAATGAGGGCAACGTTTCTACATTTTTATCATGCATTACTTTTTTCATCATAAAAGTTCCCATCCCACCCATATTCATATTAGATAATTTTAATCTGTTCGGACCTTTTGGCATCATCATACCGAACATCTTGTCGATAATTGATTTGTTTTTATTTTCAAAATTCTCCTTTCTCAGAGCATTTAAGCCCCAGAAAGTAAAGAACATAGTCACTTCTTTTTCCATGGCCAGTGCACCATTTGCAATAATAAATGAGGCCAATACCTTATCCATATCTCCAGAGAATACAATTATAGTCTGCTTATTCTTCGTAGTTTCTACAACCTTAACACCGTCTGTTCCTGCGGGCCCTCCCATAGTCTCAGCTCCTAATTTCTGCACTTGTGCTACGATATTTGATCCTACTTTGTCAGCACTGATAAACTTATTTCCAGTTTTTTCAGCCCATGTTTTGATATCTTTTCTAAATCCTAATTCAGATGAAGTTATCTTTAAGATATCTCCTACTTTTATCTCATCCATACTCTTCTTTGTTTTTAAAATCGGACCCGGGCAAGCTAACCCGCAAGCATCTATTTCAATGGTTTTAACATTTCCAAATGTTTTTTCCTCATTAATTAATTGTGACTCAGCTGTAAATGGTTTATTTTCTATATGTTTAAATTCTGTAAATTCCGCTCCATCAAATATTCCGATATTAGATTGATTGTGGCTGGTCGGTTCCCATAATTTATATCCGCCATCTAAATTCAACGCTTTATACCCTAAATTCACTAACATTCTATAAGCTACATATCCTCTCAGCCCAACCTGACAATAAACGATATATGTTTTATCCTTATCCAATTCACTGATTCTGCTTCTTAACTCTGCCAGATCTATATGGATCCCGCCAGGAATAGCTCCTAACTCCCTCTCATCTGCAGTTCTTATATCCAATAACTCATACTTTTCTGTGGCTGCTAACTTTTCTACCTCATCTATTCTTACTACTTCAATATCTCTATTTATGATATTTTCGGCATAATATCCCAAGATATTTACAGGGTCTTTACCAGAACTAAATGGAGGAGCATATGCTAACTCGAGATCCTGTAATTCTATAACATTTATCCCGCCTTTTATAGCCGTGGCAATTACGTCAATTCTTTTGTCTACGCCTTTGTGTCCAATTCCTTGTGCTCCTAAAATCTTTCCTTCTAGAGTAAAAATGACTTTTAATGTCAATGGTGTAGCCCCTGGGTAATATTCGGCATTTGAATTTCTATTTATACTTGCAGTCAGATAATTTTTACCATAGATTAATCCAGACCTTTGTAGTGTTTTCTCATTTAATCCTGTCGCTGCTACGGTATAATCAAATGCTTTTAATATTGAGGTTCCCATAGTTCCATTATATGGCTGCTTATTAGGTCTGTCTAACATAACATCCGCTACCAATCTCCCCTGCCTATTTGCAGGCCAGGCCAACGGGATATTGATCTCCTGTCCATTCATAAAGTTTTTAACTGTAACAGCGTCTCCTACTGCATAGATATCTTTTACAGATGTTTCCATATATTCATTTACTTTTATACCAAATCTTTCATGGATATCACATCCAGCTGATACAGCTAATGCAGTTTCAGGTCTTACCCCTGCTGCCAAGATGATTATTTCAGCTTTTACCTCTACTGAAGCTTCTTTTTCTCCGGCTTTTGCGATCTTAACGGTTGACGAATTTTCGCCGTCTACTATCTCAGTCACTCCATGTCCCAATAATAATTCTACATCGTGATCCTTCATATTTTGGTGAACTTGAGCTGCAATTTCTGAATCTACTGGGGCTAATACTTGTGGTGCAAATTCTACCACTGTAGTCTGCATATCTAACTCTACAAAATTTTCTGCTATCTCTATCCCGATAAATCCAGCTCCTACTACTACAGCTTTTTTTACATTATTTTCTTTTATATGAGCTATTATCTTATCCATATCCTTCATATTTCTAAGGATAAATGCTCTAGGGGAAGCCGCTCCTTTGATAGGCGGCACAAATACTTCTGCTCCTGGAGATAATAAAATTTTGTCATAAGATTCCTCGTAAGTTTTCCCTGTTCTAAGATCTTTTGCGATAACTTTTTTATTTTCTCTATCTATTCTTTGAACTTCTGTCTTTACTCTGACATCGATATTAAATCTAGAACGCATTCCCTCTACTGTCTGGACTAAAAGAACATCCCTGTCCTTGATAACTCCTCCAATATGATATGGCAGTCCGCAGTTTGCAAAGGAGATATATTCCCCTCTTTCAAACATAATTATTTCATTTTCTTCGCTTAACCTTCTAAGTCTTGCAGCTGCAGAAGCACCTCCGGCAACTCCTCCCACTATAAGAATTTTCATAAAATCCACCCCTTTTGTTCTTATTTATTTTATTTATTTAAAAGTTCTTTCAACATTTCATCAGCACTTCTTCATCAATTTCAAATTCATGTGAGCATGATTTTAAAATCGCCTGGGAACAGTTATATCCGCATTTATAATTTTCAATTGTTTTCTTTTCTATTCTAAATTTCCCTCCTGAATTTTATACCTTCTAACACAAGCTGTCCGCATCATAAATTCGAAAACAGTGTTAAAGGTTTATTAATTTTTAAAACTCCTTAAGTTTATAAAGTATTATATCGTTTTTTCTATGTTTTCCTTCATTATATAATCAACCTTCCATTAACTGTATATTTTTCAGTATGGTTACTCTCTCTTCTTTTGTTATAATTTTTTCTATTAAAAATGACCCTATAAGATAAATTGTGATCAT
>DAOUPY010000299.1 GCA_030625925.1 Fusobacteriaceae bacterium
TTCCTTTCTAATCTTATCCCGGTATTCTAAAATTCCTGAGATATCTTCCCCATATTTTTTTTTAAGATTATTTATCTTATCTAATCTGTCTACCACAGCATTGAGCCGGTATTCATCTACATCCATATTATCTTGAATATTTTCTATACTGTATGTGAGATCTTCAACTTCGTAGTAGATTTTTTCTGCTTTTTCAAAGATAATCTCGTAATCTTTACCATATTGGGAGAGGGACTCCATATTTTTTTTTACATTATGGAGTAAAGAGGTGATGTTGACCTCTCCTTCACTGATACTATAGTAGGTATTTTTTAATTTTTCAGTAATTTTACCAGCATTAAAAAGGATCTTATATTCCTCTTCTAATTCTTCATCTTCATTTTTAGATAGGTTGACCTCTTCAATCTCAGTCAGCTGATATTCATAAAGATCTTTTTTTTCTTTGATATTATTTCTTGTTTCAGAAAGCTGGAGTAGAAGTCTGTGGACCTCCTCATAGCTGGAGACAATATTTCCCAGCTGATCTTTGATAAGATGTTCATCTTTATTTAAAAATCTGTCGATTAATTTTATATGATTTCCCTTATGAAGCAGCATTTGGTGGGAGTGCTGGCCTACGATATCTACCAAGGTACCCATAATCTCTTTTAGATTACTCATGGGTACTCTTCTGCCGTTTACAAAAGCCTTCCCCCGGCCATTGGACTCCATCCTTCTTTGAACAATTATCTCATTATTTTCTACATTTATCCCCATCTCGTGAAGTTCTTCAATCTGATTTTCATCGGCATCGAATACACCTTCAGCCAAAAGATAGTCTGCTCCATCCCGGAGCATCTCCATATTAGTTTTTTCTCCAATAAGAAGGTTGATGCCTGTAAGAATAATGGATTTACCTGCTCCTGTTTCCCCAGTCAGTGCTATTAATTTGTCTTGAAATTCTAATTCTAATTTATCTATGATTGCTAAATTTTCAATTCGAAGTTCCCTTAACATATCTTATCTCCCCACTTTAATTTTTCTCTTAAAACAGAATAATAATTTCTTGATTTTGGCAGCACTAACTTTAGTTTTTTATTTGAATACCTGATCTTGACAACATCATCTCTACTAACCTCGATAATATCATCTCCATCGACAGCTACATAGGCGGAGTTATCTCTCCCTTCTAATTTTAGTGAGATCTCCTCGTTTCCATCTACTATTATAGGTCTGGTACTTAAGTTGTGCGGTGCAATGGGAGTAATTAAAAGTACATCTAAATTTGGTCTAATGATTGGTCCCCCTGCTGAAAGGGAATATCCCGTTGATCCTGTGGGAGTGGCAACGATTAATCCGTCTGCTCTATAGGTATTGATATAATGTTCCCCTGAAGCTCTGATCCTAATTAACTTTTGCAGGATCCCTCCCTTGGCCATAACGACCTCGTTGAGTCAGACATACGTCTGTCCTCTGACTTCTACTTCTAGCATATGCCTTTCCTCTAACTTATAGTTTCCCATCAAAACATCTTCAAAAACTTGAAGAGCTTCGATCCTCCTTATATCTGTGAGAAATCCGAGACTGCCCATATTTACAGCAACGGCAAATTTATTGTGGGCAGCTATTTCTTTGCTGGCCTTTAGGAGGGTTCCGTCACCACCAATTACCACCACAAAGGCTGATCCCTCTATTTCTGACTGAACCTCTATACCACAATTTTCAAAGAATTCTTTGGATACTTCATAAAATTTTATTGCATCTTTTTTAGAGGTATTATAAATGATACATACCTTTTTTTTCATCTTTCTCCCCCTGTGCGACCTCTGGTCGAATGTATAATTAAATTCAAAATCTTTTCTTTTGTCACCAATTTATACCAATCTACTCTAATTAAAATAAAAACCTTGGACACAGATAATACCAATTAAGAAGGATTAACACAGATAAATTTCATTTACCGACTAAAGTTGATGACGTATTACCAAAATAATATGCAATAATTAGATTTAAAAATCCGTGTAATCTGTGTCAATTTTTAGAAGTTGTTTGGATTGGAAGACTTCAGGTTAAATCTAGTTTCGTAATAAAGATACGATTTTCCGTCTAAATTAAGTCCTAAAATACCAATTTCACTGCCTTTCCCCACTATTTGTCCCAGCTTTACATGATTAGCGATGAGGTTTCCATAGATAGTAATCAGGTTAAACCCGTGGTCTATCATGACAACTCTTCCCATATTCATAAATTTACCTGAATAGATAACCTTCCCCTTATTTGCAGCAATAACTCGGTCTCCTAAATTTCCTTGGATCTCCTGTCCAGAACTACGGATCCCTCCTACCTTGGCTTGATTGAATCCAACTACGACCCTTCCAGAGATGGGTTTTTTAAAACTTCCTAAATTTAGAGCAATAGTTGAATAATTTACATTTCCCAATTGCTTGGTTCGGGTTATAATTATATTATCGATCTCTTTTTCAATGGCAGCTTTTTGTTTTTGAAGGTTAGTTATTGTATTTTTAGCTTGTTTTGTTTTAGCTGTTGTTATTTTCTTATCTTTATTATATCGAGCTATTAGATTGTTGTGCTGCCTCTTTTTACTCTCTCGTTGATGCTCTTTGTAAGCTAGCTGAGATTGGAATTTTTTCAGATTTCGCTGTTCACTCTCGATTTCCTCTTTGACTTTTTTTATATTGCTTTGGACATCTTTGATCTCTTCCTGCCTCTCTTGATTGGCTCTCAGGATCTCTTTAAAATTATGGGTATCAGTTTCATCAATTATATCTTTTTTCTGCCACGACTGCAGCATGGCAACATAATCATTTTCCATATTAGTAAGTTCTTTGGAATTAAATTTTAGGTTTCGTTTCCCATAATCGATCTTCCTGCTGACTACCTCAATTTTGTCTTTCAGAAGTTCTTTCTCGCTTTCAATAATTTTTAATTCTTTTTCTACACGAATTATCTGTTCTTTGAGAGTTTCTGTCTTTTTATCTATGGTCTTGATTTTTTGAGTGTTTTTTTTTATCTCTTCCCCTTTTCTTTTTATCTCATTTTCAATTTGACTGATCTGATTTTTCTTATCATCCAAACTGTTGGAAAATGCAGTGGTGCTAATCATTATAAAGGTCAGGTAAAATATTAGTTTTTTCATAGACCTACCTCTTAACCTTAATTAAATTAAAAGATAGAAATGGAAAACTTAAGATGATAAGGATAACGATGAGTCCTACAACAATTCCAGCTTGGATGGTAGAAGCTAGATAATTTAATCCTG
>DAOUPY010000337.1 GCA_030625925.1 Fusobacteriaceae bacterium
ATGATATTGGACGGTTGGGGAATAAATGATCATAAAGAACAAAAAAATGCAATCGCAGATGTGCATCCAGAAAATATATGTAAGTTGATAGAAGATTATCCTAATTCTAGGATTAAGGCCGCAGGAGAAGCAGTAGGACTACCAGATGGTCAAATGGGTAACTCAGAGGTAGGACACCTTAATATAGGATCAGGAAGGGTTATATACCAGCCATTAGTTAAGATATCAAAGGATATCAAAGATGGTGAGTTCTTTGAGATAGAAACATTGAAAAAAGCATTTAACCATGCCAAAAAAAATAATAGTGCAGTACACCTGGGAGGACTAGTATCTGACGGTGGAGTTCATTCTCATATAACTCATATTTACGGGCTATTGGAGATGGCTAAAAAAGTAGGAGTAGAAAAAGTATATATCCATGCATTCCTTGACGGAAGAGATACTCCTCCCCAATCAGCAGATAAATATATAACAGAATTAGAAGATAAAATATCTGAGATAGGTGTAGGTCAAATAGCTACTATCACTGGAAGATATTATGCAATGGACAGGGATAATAACTATGATAGAACAAAAATAGCTTATGATGCTATGGCTAATGGAATTGGAAATACTGCAAAAGACGGGATCACAGCTGTTAAAGATTCATATGTAAACAAAGTAAATGATGAATTTGTAATGCCGACAGTTATAGAAGGTGTAGACGGGCAGCTGAAAGATGGAGATGTGTTTATCAACTTCAACTTCAGACCGGATAGAGCCAGACAGATCACAAGAGCTATAAATGATAAAGATTTCACAGGTTTTGAAAGAGAATATAAAGAGATAGAAGTACTATGTATGAGACAGTATGACTCAACTATAGATGCTGATATAATATATGTAGATGATAAGATAGTAAATACATTGGGAGAGGTATTGGCTAAAAATAACCTGAATCAATTGAGAACAGCAGAAACTGAGAAATATGCTCACGTTACTTTCTTCTTTAATGGAGGAGAGGAAGTAGCATTTGACGGTGAGGATAGAAAATTAGTGGCTTCTCCTAAGGTAGCTACCTATGATCTACAGCCTGAGATGAGTGCATATGAGGTAACTGATGGCGTACTAGAAGCATTAGAAGAGGATAAATATGATGTAATCATATTAAATTTTGCTAACCCTGACATGGTAGGGCATACAGGAAACTTTGAGGCGGCTAAAAAGGCTGTAGCAGTAGTAGACGAGTGTGTAGCTAAAATCGCAGATAAGATGTTAGACTTAGATGGTGTACTTATGGTTACAGCAGATCATGGAAATGTAGATCTCATGGAAGATCCAGAGACTCATGTACCATTTACTGCTCATACAACCAATGATGTACCGTTTATCTTGGTATCTAATAGATATAAGAATGCCGAAGTAAAAGATGGAAAATTAGCAGATTTAGCTCCTACAATATTAAGTGTGTTAGGAATCGAAGTACCTAAAGAGATGGATGGAGATATATTGATAAAGTAAGTAAAAGTAAGAGTTTTGAAGTAAACAAAAAGAGGAAGTTCGCTTAAGCTAACTTCCTCTTTTAATTTTTACCACCTATATGTGATACCTGCAACTCCCTTGGCATAAAAACCATTATCACTATAACCATCAGAATATTCTATGATTGAGATGGGAGTTACTCCTAATTTAGCAAAGAAACGAAAGGAATCATTTAATTTTTTATTGTATCCCAGGTGGGGAAAGATATTAAATTCTATCTTATCTGCCCTGTCGGTTCCGTTAAAGAAATTTTCACTCTCAAAAAAAACATCGGTAATAAATGCAAAATCATGGGAGAGTTCGTATGTCCAGGATGTAACAGAAGCAAAATTTAACATGTAGGAATTATTGTAATTTCCATAACTCCGAACCTCATTTTTAAGGCTGTTAGCAGTTTGGAATCCATACCCCCAATTTGTAAAGGTATCCACTATAAAATTTAATCTGTATCCATCATCTTCTACAGAACTTAAAACTCCCCCGCCATTGGTAGTTAAACTCAGATAACTTCCTCCCAGTCCAATATTATCAAAATTTGTAGATATTCTATATGTAAGAAATATATCGGTAACCTTTTCATCAAAAAGATCATATTCTAAATCTCCTCCGTCGGAATAACTGGTACCAAATCCCCATGACCTGGACCATCTATGCCCCATCCAATCAATCTTTTCTAAGTGATTTCTAAATAGAAAGTCTAACTCCCACCCATCGTAGTCTTTATCTCCGACATCTTTATGCTGGTAGGTAACAAAGTTTTTTTCGATACTGTATTCTAAATCCCAGGTTTTTGAAAGATAGATATACCCCTGCCCTAGATTCCAATAGATCTTGGAATAATCATTATACTGCCTGAGATCAGCATAGGTTGAATAAAGGTTCAGCTTAGTGGTAGATTTTGAAAAATTTAAAATATTTTCATACCGCATATCCGTCTTGTAAGTGAGGTCATCTCTTATGACATTAAAATCGTAAAAATCATTCCCTTTTTTTTGTGACAATGTTAATTGTGAAATTAAAAATGAAAGAAAAATAAGTTTTTTCATATTATACCCTCCTAAAATAAAACTATATCTGTATAATTCAAAGAAAAATAAAAAAATCCTATAAAAAAAAGGAAACTGAATGTTTTTTTTGAAGATATTAACTAATAAATGAACAAAAAAGGAGAGTTCTTATGAAAAAATTAATATTTTTGATTAGTTTTATAATGATAGGCAGCACTTTATTTGGGATAGATGAAAAAGCAGAGATGAAAAAACTAATATTAAAGATAAGAAAGGAGAGTCCTGAAAATTTTATTATAATCCCGCAGAATGGTACAGATATCTATTTTGAAAAAGGGGGGGGGACAAATTATGAGTTAATAGATGCCATAGATGGT
>DAOUPY010000228.1 GCA_030625925.1 Fusobacteriaceae bacterium
ATGAAGTTTTGAGAGTTTGTGAGGAGTTGTCTAGATGAATATAATAATAACGATACTTATACTTGGAGTCATAATAATGGTTCATGAATTAGGACATTTTTTGACAGCCAAATATTTTAAAATGCCGGTGGAGGAGTTTTCTCTGGGGATGGGACCTGTTATATTCTCTTATGAGGGATTAGATACGAGATATTGTCTGAGAGCTATTCCCATGGGAGGATTTGTAAATATCAAGGGGATGGAAGTGGATTCCATAGTAAAAGATGGTTTTAATACTAAATCTCCATTTCAAAGATTTGTAGTCTTAATTGCAGGTGTAACGATGAACTTTATATTGGCTTATATCATAGTCTTTGGAAGTCTACTTTATAATGGCAAAGCAGTTCAAAATGAAAAACCCATAATTGGAAATATGGTAGAAACGTCTAAATCTTTTGGAACTTTGAAGATAGGTGATGAGATCCTGGAGATAGATGGAAATAAGATAGATGGATGGAAAGATATAAGTCGTGTAAATGATGATATAGACAACACCAGTATGGAATTTCTCATAAAAAGAGACGGTGAAATTATAAAAAAAGAGGTTGAACTTACTTTTGATGAAAAAAGAGATGATTATTATATTGGGATACTGCCAGAATACAGTATCGAAAAATATAGTTTAATAGGGGCTGTATCCGAATCGGGGACTGCCTATAAAAATTTATTTATAATGATCCTAACTGGGTTTAAACAGCTTGTCACAGGACAGGTAAGTGCTAAAGAGATATCAGGGCCAGTGGGAATAGTTAAAATTGTAGGAGATGCCAGTCAAAGTGGGATGGGAATCTTATTTTGGTTGACAGCATTACTCTCAATAAATATAGGATTCTTTAATCTGCTTCCTTTTCCTGCTCTAGATGGCGGGAGGATAATATTTGTCCTTTTAGAAGTGATAGGGATAAAGGTAAATAAGGGGTTTGAAGAGAAATTTCATATGGTGGGCATGATCATATTATTTGGGCTTATCATTCTGATAACTTTTAATGATGTATTGAATATATTTAATAAGTAATCTTTCGTAACATTGCATGATCCACCACGAAACACCAGTTAATAATTGAAAATAAATTAAAAAAAGAAGGTGAAATTATGAATTTCATCTTCTTTTGATTTTGTAAGAATGGTGACCCTGACGCGATTCGAACGCATGGCCTACTCCTTAGGAGGGAGCCGCTCTATCCATCTGAGCTACAGAGTCATCCCATAGATTATATAATATTTTTTCCAAAAAAGGAATTAATATTTTTTTTTTTAATTATTTAGGAGAAAAAGGATATAAAAACATAAAGAAAATTTAATGTCTTCATATGATACTTTAATTGTTTTCTAAGGGTTTCGTGAGTCTATGTGAATACAGATGACATAAATTGTAGTTAAAAAATACTACTTTTGCTTTTTTATTTGAAAAAAAACATAAAAAACTTTGAATTCTTATAAAGTTATGCTAAAATGTATTGGAAACAAAACGTAATCTTCGTTTTATGTACAGTTTTTCATACAGATGAAGAAAATATTGAAAAAGCTTAAAAACAGGAGGATATTCAAATGATAACAAGTATATTTAGTTACTTTTCGTTATTGATATTATTCATAACGGCAGTATTGTATTGTGAAAAAACATTAAAGTTAAAATTATTCAAGGTTATACCGGGATTAACATTTATTTATTTTGGTGGAATGATCGGTGCAACAATGCAGATTTGGGTGTTAACACCAGAATTATCAAGCTTTATTGGTCAATTAAAATATTTTTTACTACCAATGATGTTATTTTTATTACTATTAAAAAATGATATTAGAGATGTATTTAAATTAGGACCAAAGTTAATGGGTTCATTTTTAGCAGTAACAGCCAGTATCATAGTAGGATTTATAATTGTATTCATTGCGTTAAAATCAAGATTTGATGCAGATGCATGGCAGACATTCTCAATTCTATCTTCTTCATGGGTTGGAGGGTCAACAAACATGGCCGCTGCTCAAGCAGGATTAGGAGTAAAAGATGGTTCGCAGGCACTGACATATGCATTCTTAATGGATAATATCTGTGCATCATTCTGGTTAGTATTACTTATCAGTTTAGCTCCAATGAGAGAGAAGTTTAACAAATTCTCTGGTGCAAACAGTGATGAAGTGGATAAAATCATAAGTCATATCCATGCTACAGCAGCTAAAAATGAAGAGAAGAGAGACTATGAATTTATGGACTTTATGTTAACATTAGGATTAGGTCTTGGAGTAGCAGGAATCGTATTAGTTCTTGGTAAACAAGTAGTTAACCCAGGTGGATTAACAGGTGAGAACTTCTTATTCGGTCTTAGATCATTCTTTAGTGGATCAGGATGGGTAGTAATCTTAGCTACAATATTTGGTATCTTAGGAAGTATGACTCCGTTGAAGAAAATCAAGGGAACAGACCATGTAGGTAGTGTACTTTTATACGTAGTAGTAGGATTAATAGCAACATCAACAGATTTCTCTACAATCGATATGGGTCAAGCAGCTATCTATATTGTAGCAGGAGTATTAGTATTATTATTCCATTTAGTAGTATTATTAGTTTTAGCAAAGGTATTCAAGTTAGACCTTTATATCTGTGGTATAGCTTCTCAAGCGAACATAGGTGGATCTGTATCAGCTCCAATCTTAGCAGGAACATATGATGAAGCATTAATTCCAGCAGGGCTTATGATGGGTATATTTGGATCAGCAATAGGAACTGTAACGGCTCTTATGCTAGCTAAACTTCTAATGACATTATAAATTTATAGAATAAAAACAGGAGAATCCAAATGGATTCTCCTATTTTTATTCTAAACGTCACGTTGCTATACTATCTTAATATCAAAATCTCTTACTAGGCCGACTAAATCGGGGAGGGAAAATTTGGCTCCTTTAATGCGATTTGTCAGAGGGTTGATCCTATAATTAACAGCACCTTTAAAGTCAGCCCTTTCTAAATTACACCTGTCAAAAGATGATCCCTCTAAATTTGAGTTGGTGAAAGCAGCCTGACTCAGGTTGGTTTCAAAAAACAGACATTCCTTAAAGGTGGAGTTTGAAAGATCGGTTTTTTTTAGGTCTAATTTGCTGAGATCGCAATACTTTAAGTAGGAATTCTGAAAAGCAACTTCGATTATAAATTGATTGATGTGGCTTAGGTTAATACTGATAAGCTCGGAATTTTCAAAGTTTAGATCTATAAATTTAGCATCACAAAAGGTAGAAGAGGTTAACTGGCAGGATTTAAAGGTACAGTTTTCCAATGCAGCTCCATTAAAACTTATCTTGTCAAAAGTTATCCCTCTAAAAGTGCAGCTAAAAAACTCACTATTTTCAAAAACTAACAGATCGATATCCTCTTTGGTAAAGGTCATATCTTCATAATACATAGATCACTTCCTTTAATCATAATTTAAATTTTGTCTTTTTTCAACTTCACGCTGCCTTTTTTATTGTATATAAATTATATCATTTTCTCTAAGATTTATCTATTTTCCTATTTTTAAATAAAAACAACAAAGATTGTAATGAAATAAAATTAAATGTTATAAAAAAATGAAGAAATGTTTAGAAAACCAATAATGAAAAATTGATGAAAAATTAAAATTAAATAGTCTGTTTGACAGGAGATAGTCCGTCTGAAAAGGAATTTGATTTCATTTTTGTGGAAAAAAAATAATTTAAATGATTTTTTTTAAGAAAAGCGAAAGTATTTTAAATTTATTTTAAGTTTTTAAGGAAAGGAACGTCCTTTAAAAATATACAAAGACTCGTTTATGTAATAATTAAATGTACTTTCGTGTTGAAATTTAGGTTCTTGACTTAAAAGCGAAAGAAGGTTATCATTATTGTACAATAAAGTGGAAATAAACTTTATTGAAATTTAAGGAGGAAAGAAATGAACGAGAAAAAACATCAATTTAAACCTTTTGTATCTATGGATACAGCGATGTCTGAAACTACAGCAGTTTCTATAGGATTAGGAATCTTATTTGCAGTAATATT
>DAOUPY010000437.1 GCA_030625925.1 Fusobacteriaceae bacterium
ATGATAAAAAATAAAATAAATTTTTAAGGAGAGTTAAAAAATTATGAAAAAGACACTATTATTAATCGGAGCGCTGGCAATCTTATCAACTACGGCTATGGGAGTTACTGAACAATGGATAACGGATGAAATTACAGCAGGGCTTGAAGTGAATAACATTATTAGGGATCTTGAAAAAGAAGAGGAAAAAAAAGAAATAACAAAAAATAAAGAGGATATCAAAGGAATTGATGGGAAAGTAGAATCAAATGGTCAGCTTATAGCAGGAAACAAGCAAAGAGTAGATGCGGTTAATACAAGGATTAACGACGCAGAAGGCGAAATCGCAAAGACTAATACAAAAATTGAGGAACATACGCTCGCAATTAATAAAAAGATAGATGTAACTGATAGTAGAATAGATTCACATAGTGAAAGGATTAATACTGCAGAAGGGAAAATCATTAAAAGTAATCTTGCAATAAAAGAGAATAATAATGCAATAGAAAAAAATACACAAGATCTTGCCTCTCATGAATCTGAAGCTCTCGCAAGGGATCAAAAAATTGAAGGAGCAATAAGTGATTTAAAAGTTACGGGTGGGAAAGTGAAGACTGCAATTGAAGGTCTAAAGAAAACTGATGATAAAGTTAATACTGCAATCGAAGACCTAGAAACAACTGACGGGAAAGTTAATACTGCAATTGTAAACCTAGAGAAAACTGACGACCAAATGAAAGAGAATTTTAAAAATATAGAGGCTGGATTATTAATTGGACATACTAGAGATGGAGAACCTATATACAGAACAAAAAAAAATGAATTTAGGATAGAAGAATTAGAGAAAAATAAAGTAACTAAAGCTGAGGTAAAAACTGTAGAAGACGATGTAGTAAAAAACACAGAGAACATAGATAAAGTAGAAAAAGATCTTTATGTTACTGATGACAAAGGTGAAGTCGTTGTAGATGGAAACGGGAATAAAACAACTCAACTTGATGAATTCAGAGAAACTTCTTATGAAGCTATAACCTCGATGAATGAAGATATAAACAAAAACTCTAAAAGAATAACTGGTCTTGAAAAAAAAGTAGATGGATTAGAAACTAAAATGAATAAAGGTCTGGCTATGGCAGCTGCTACTTCTTCAATAGTTTATCCACACCTGGGAAGAGGGGACGTAGGAATTGGAGCAGGTATGGGTGGATATGGTGGTTCACAGGCTATTGCAATCGGGGTAGCTATGCAGCCGACTGAAAATGTAAGAATAAATACTAATGTATCTACTTCAGACACTTCAGACACTATGTATGGTGCCGGTGTTGGTTACAAGTTTAACATCTTTGGAAGTTAAGATAATTACGAGCCTTTAGAGGCTCGATTATTTTTTACAATAAAAATTAAAGAGGAGTGAAAGTGCGGAAAATATTATATCTAGTAATTATATCCACCATATTAACTGGGTGTTCAGTTATGATGGCAGGGGTTAAACCTACTAAACCCATCGAAAAACAAAAAGTAATAGATGTGAAAACAAGGGAGCAATTTGAAAAAAAGATCTCAAATCATATAATAGAAGAACAATACCAAGGAGATAACAAACTGGTTACATATGAAAAATGGTACGACAAAGGAGGCAAAGTAAGGATGTTTATCCATCTAGGACTTGATGTAGTAACTCTTGGATGGTGGGAAATATTAGGCTCTTTAAGAGAGCTTAACACAAACCCTACTAACTTCTATGACCTTGAGGTACTATATGATCCAAATGGTTATATAATTGATGCTAATGCTATAGAAAGAATCGAAGAAAAAGATGAAGTCCCTGGATTACTCTAGGGATTTTTTTAATTTTTTTTATAATTTAAACTAAAAAAAAAGGAATATCTATAGTTTTAAAGAAAATAATATCATCTAAGAAAAATACGAAACTTTCCCCAAGGGATATTCACTTTAAAATAAGAAAATGGAGGTATGAAATGAATAATAAAAAACAGGATTGGAAAGAAAAATTAGAATATGAATATGAAGGTCACATCTATTCTATGCAGGATACAGAATTTGATAATGCAATTTTAGAGAGTTTTGATAATAATATGTATGAACTTTTTTCAGTAGTTTCCCACCCAGATCACACAAGTCATGAATATAAAAAACTGATAAGAGCCATAGAAGATTTTAATAATCTTTTTGATGGTCAAAAAAATATTTTTGATCTAGACATACGATGCGAAGAGATTC
>DAOUPY010000555.1 GCA_030625925.1 Fusobacteriaceae bacterium
ATGTCATTTAATTACAACAAAGGGATCAAGATGCCAGGGTCAGATACGGTATTTACCAGTAAAAAAAGCAGGGATGAAAAAAATGAGGAAATTTATAGAACAGCAGATGAAGAGATAGGTAAAATTATTAGAGAGATAAAAACTATGAAAGTTAATAAAATAAGCAGGAGTTTTGAATATTATCTATTACTACCTGTGTATAAATTAGCTATGTGGTATTTTAGAGGAGCCAAAAGAGGGTTTAAAACTAATGAAAAATGCACCCTGTGTGGATTTTGTGAAAGAACATGCCCGGTAGATAACATAAAAGTAGGAGATAAAGTTATTTGGGGTGACCATTGTGAGGGCTGCCTTAGGTGTATTAACTATTGTCCATTTGAAGCCATACAATATAAAAAATATACAGAAGGAAAGTTAAGATTTAAAAATAAAAGGATAGATATAAGTAAGATCTAGATATAAAAATAAGAAAACATAATTTAATGGAGGAAAATTAAGGTATGAATATAAGAAAAGGCAGAATAGAGGATATAGATAAGGTATATAGATTATATAAAAAAGTCTCCAAAATAGAAGGTGGGATAGCCCGGTTTGAAGATGAAGTCACCAGAGAATATGTGGAAGGATTTGTAAAAAACGCATTGAATGATGGGGTCTTTATAGTGGCTGAAAAAGACGGGATGATAGTTGGAGAGATCCATGGATATAAAATCGGGCTTAGAGTTTTTGACCATGTATTGTCAAATATAACCATAGTGGTATCTCCTGATTTTTGTGGGGAAGGAATTGGTAAAAAAATATTTTTGAAATTAATAGAAGAAGGTAAAAAATTAGAAGGGATTTCAAGGATGGAATTGATTGCCAGGGAGAGCAACCAAAAAGCCTTAAAATTTTATGAAAGTCTAGGATTTGAAGTAGAGGGAAAGATGAGGAAGAAAATTAAAAACTCCAAGGGTGAATTTGAAGCGGATATTATAATGGGGATAATATTTTAAGTAGAAATAAAAATAGGGGTGGCAAAATCATGGGAAAGAATCAAAATGTTTATGACAATGAAATATTCTTTGAAGGATATAAGGAAATCAAAAAACAGGAAAATAATTATAATATTTTACAGGAACAGCCTGCAATAAAAAGTTTACTGCCGGATCTAAAAGGAAAACGAATCCTAGATCTGGGATGTGGCTATGGGGAAAGCTGTAGTTACTTTATAGAAAAAGGAGCGGAAAAGGTTGTAGGCATCGATATCTCTAAAAAAATGCTTGAAGTTGCAGAAAGAGAAAATTCTCATGTGAATATTGAGTATTTAAAGAAGAGTATAG
>DAOUPY010000350.1 GCA_030625925.1 Fusobacteriaceae bacterium
GTACCTCAATTTCAAGAGCTGACTGAAGGCGGAGATATCAACATATATAAGGCAATTTAAAAAGAAAAGATAGTATTATACAGTAACCTGTAGTCTAGACACTAGAAAAAAAGTGTGTCAAAGTTTACAGGTTTTTTGCATACTTTAAGATAAAGATTAAAATGATTTTTTTGGGGTATCCTTTCTCTGATTGGTTTTTTTGGACAAGTAAAGAAATTAACGAAAAAATCAATAATTTAACCTGAATATAAAGAGTAACTTAAGTTATTTATATATATAGTTTCAAAGGTATTTTTGAATTTCGAAATACGTTTTTCAATTAAAGGCTTGCTGAAATTCAAAAATAGTGTTATAATTAGATTGAAAAACGTCATATAAAAGGTGGAGAAAAGAATTATGATAGAATTAAAAAACGTTACTAAAAGTTTCGATGGTAAGAATAAAGTGGTTAGTAATCTTAATCTAAAGATTGAAAAAGGAGAGTTTGTTGTTCTTATAGGAGAAAGTGGATGCGGTAAGACTACAACTATGAAAATGATTAACCTTTTGGAAAAACCAACAACCGGTGAGATATTCATAGATGGAAAAAATGTGAAAAGTCAGGATCTCATGGAGCTTAGAAGAAATATAGGTTATGTTATTCAAAAAGTTGGATTGTTTCCGCATATGACAATCGGTGAAAACATAGAACTTGTTCCTACTCTTAAGAAGTGGTCAAAAGAGGAGAAAAAAGCGAAGGCCTTTGAATTGCTGGAGCTTATGGATCTTCCTGCAGAAGATTTTTATTACAGGTATCCAAATGAACTAAGTGGAGGACAGCAGCAAAGAATAGGCATAGCAAGAGCCCTGGCTGTAAACCCAGAGATAATACTCATGGATGAACCATTCAGTGCCTTGGATCCTATAACAAGAGCAAAACTTCAGGATGAGATGACAAATATTCAGGAAGAACTGGGGAAAACGATAGTTTTTGTTACTCATGATATGGATGAAGCTCTAAAGCTGGCAGATAAAATAGCCGTAATTAAAGACGGAGAGGTTATTCAATTTGATACGCCGGAAGAGATACTGAAAAATCCGAAAAATGATTTTGTAGAGTATTTCTTTGGAAAGGACAGAATGTGGAAAACTCCTGAAATGCTGTTGGCAAAAGATATAATGAAGAAGAAATTTGGGAAAATAGGGATTAAAGGAAGTCCGGCGAGAGCCATAGAGATAATGAAGGAAAGAGAGACAAATACCCTTATCGTAGTGGACAGAGAGGGAGAAAAGAAACAAAAACCTGTAGGGGTAGTCACAAGAAACATGATAATGAAAAACAACGGTCACAGTATGAAGATGAGAGAAATAATGGCATCCAGTGCGGATTTCATTGTAGATGAAAATACTAATATGGTGGAAGTTCTGAATATAATGTCAAAAATAAACTTCAGATCCATACCGATAGTAAATAAAGATAAATTACTAGTGGGAGCAATTACTCCTATAAGTCTTCTTAACATAATTACAGAAATATCTCCAAGTATAGAAGGAGGGGAACTTTAGGATATGAATAAAATAGATTTTTTACAATTTTTAAAGTATAGAGGTCCAGAAATTTTTAAACTAACAGGAGAACACATGAAGATAACAGGCGTTGCGGTTTTTCTTGCAATTCTTGTAGGGGTGCCTTTAGGAATATATATAACTAAAAACAAGAAGGTAACCAATGTGATACTAAGTACTGCCAATATATTTCAGACTTTGCCAAGTCTGGCTCTGTTTGGACTTATAATTCCAATTATGGGAATAGGCTTTAAGCCTGCAATATTTGTGTTGTTTTTATATGCGTTGCTGCCTATTATTAAAAATACATATATAGGAATAAACAGTATAGAGCCTTCGATAATCGAAGCTGGAAGAGGAATGGGGATGACCAAGACACAGATACTGACAATGGTGGAAATACCTCTGGCCCTGCCTATTATCATGGGGGGAATCAGAATATCTACGGTAATCAATATCGGTACTGCAACAATAGCGGCTCTTATAGGGGCTGGAGGACTAGGGGACTTTATCTTTAAGGGGATCTCCATGGGTAATAATCATTTGATCTTAGCTGGAGCTATACCAACAGCCCTTTTGGCAATATCAGTTGATTTTATTTTAGGTATTGTGGAAAACAAGCTTACTCCTCAAGGGTTAAAGAACAGCTAATAAATTTTAAAGCTATAAAATTTATCAGGGATAAAAGTAGGTATAAACTAAAAATATTTGAATTGATTTTTATTGATTATATAAAACTAAGGAGGAATAAAAGATGAATAAGTTATTTAGAAATGTAGTACTTATTATGACAATTATGGTATTTGCCGCATGTGGAAAAAAAGAAGCTGAGGTAGAAACAATTAAGGTCGGTCATAAAAACTATACAGAGGCAAGGGTACTAGGACAATTGTTTGCACTTATGATTGAAAATCATACTGATTATAAGACTGATGTAAAAGAATTAGGGGGAACAAAGATTGCATTTGAAGCCCTAAAAAATGGAGATATAGATCTTTATCCTGAATATTCTGGGACGGCATATTCAGCTCTTTTAAATGAAAGTGGATTAAAAGATCCTGCTGAAGTTCATAAACTTGTAAAGGATAGACTTAAGGCAGAGAATAATCTGGATTATTTAGGTCCTTTAGGTTATAACAATACATATACTTTGGCAGTAAGAGGTGAAACTGCTGAGAAATATAATCTAAAAACATTTTCAGATATAGCAAAGGTTTCCGGTGAACTGGTAATCGGAGCAACTATGGAGTTTCTTGAAAGAGAAGACGGAATGTTGGGTCTTAAGAAGATCTATCCAGGGATGGAATTTAAAGAGG
>DAOUPY010000322.1 GCA_030625925.1 Fusobacteriaceae bacterium
ATAGGTAAGAACTTTCCCTTCCCCTTCTTTAGTAAAGAAGGAGTTGATATATTTAAATTATCTAGAATAACTTGGTGGAGTTATCAAAGTAGGTTTTATTGAAAAAAGTAAAAAGTTTAAAATCACAGACTACTGAGACTGCCTTAAAAGGTACTCAGTAGTCTTTTTTAGTGAAAGCTTAATTTTAGGGTTCAAGGAAATGGGGTAGAGGATGGTATAAGGTATTGAAGAACTGGAATATTTAAATTAAAGGAGAGGAGAGGTTTTGAAAAAAATAAAAGTAACAGATGATATTCTTTATTTAGTTTTAACGTATAGTTTTGCTTGTTTATTTGGCTTTTTAAAAAAAAATGAAGTTCCGAATATATTAAAAATTGAAAATTTAAATTTTGGATATATAGGAATATTTATGCTTTTGCTTGTCGCTCATTTATCTCTATACATAAAACACTATAAGAGTGGAGAGAAAGTATTGATTCATATAGGTAAATCTATTTTATTTGTTGGAATATTTTTAATGGGATTAAATTATCCAAAGGGATGGATGGTAGGAATTTTAATATATTTATTAACTGTCTGTTTTATTCCAATGTTTATCCAAGAGGAGGAAGAAAAAGATAAGTTAGAATTATACTCATCGAGAAAAAATCAAAAAGAGATATTAGAACGTGCTATTAAAGAGAATAGTTTGATTGCATTAGATGGGTCATGGGGAAGTGGGAAGACGACCTTTATGGATATAGTAATGAGAGAAAATAGGGAGGACTATTATTATATCTCTATAAATATAATGTTGTTTGAGGATAGAGATTCACTAAAGACAGAATTTTTGAATCAGTTGAAAGTTATTTTTAAAGAAGAAGGGATTTTTCAAGGGTCATTGATGGACTTTGATTATTATTTGGATGGAATATCCAATGATTGGCTGAAGATGGTTAAAAATATTATGTTTTCAAAATCCAAATCATTTAAAGATGCCAATGAAAATCTAAAAAATGAGATAGGAAAGATAGAAAAGACCATAGTTGTAGGAGTGGATAATTTAGAAAGAATCTATGGAAAATCGGAACCAGAATGGAAGCAGATTCTGGGGTTTATCTACGAACTACAGGAAATAGGTATAAAGATAGTGGTTATGTCAAATATAGAAAAGATGCTGACTAAAAAAGAAAATGGAGAAAAAGACCTAACCAACCATGAATATTTTGATAAATTTTACGAATTTAAATTAAAATTAAATGAAGTAACTACTGAGGAGATAATAGATGAGGTTAAGTTTAAAGACGACGGAAAACAAAAAAAAGAGTTAAAAAAGCAGTTTAGAGAATTAAATTATAAAATTAATATTAAATTTAAAGAGATGAAAGAAAAAAGATTGGAATTGAGAGCTGAAGTACAAACGATAAAAGAGGATGGAATAATTAAGGATACATATATAAATAAAATGAAAAAAGATGAAGAAGAAATACAAAAGCTAAATATAAAAATGCTAGAATTTGAAAGGTATTACGAGAATATAATAAATCCTCGAAAAGTTGAGAAAGTGATAAAAGATATTGAGATAAAAAAAGAAAAAAAGAGTATTTATAATTATGTAGATGGAGAAGTGTATAAAAAATTGATTTTAAGAAGTTCTATTTTTTCGCAATTTTACTATGATTATATGAATGAAATCAAAGGGGAAGATTTTCAAATTTTTAAAAATGGAAATACTTTTTTTTCGCAGTTTTTTTATGGACAGAATGAGTATTCTAGACCTATAAAAAGGCTATTGTTTTATGATAGCAAAGAAGATTTAGTAATAGAAAGGATAAAATCATTAATATTAACTAAAGAAATAAGATTATTTAATTTAGAAAATAAACTAAAAGACTAAGAGGTTTAAGCCAGTTTTTTAGACACTAATTATGATCAAAAAACAACGAGAGAAGGATATGAAAATATAGAGTCAAAACTGAGAGAATTAGAAAAACCTAATATGGTTAAAGTTTATGAAATTATAAAAAAAAATGAAGAGTTTATTTGTCGAATGAATTATTTAACCTATCCCACGGAGCTTGGGATTTTTAAGGGAATAAAATATAAATTTTCTAGAAATAATTTTTTAAAACCATATTCTAAATTTTTTAAAATGATAGATGATTTTGTTTATAGGTCTGTTTATAACGGACAAGAAGACCAAGGTAGGGAAATTGATAACCTTCTAAAATTCAGGACTTTAATGTTACTCTATTTTGAAATACTTAAAAATGGTATTTTAACTTTTAAGGAGGTATATGCTTTAAAAGCAGAAAAAGATGGAGAATTTAAAAATGAACAGGGATTTATAAAGAAAGAAATGGATGAAATAGAAAAACAACTGGGAATTATAGAGAAAACTCCTTCTGCATGGTCAAGTATCAAGATTCAAAAGTTGTATTTTGAAGAGCTGAAGAATTTATTACATATAATAAAAAAAGAAAATTTAAAAGAAAAAGTGATTAGGAATGATTCAGAAAAATTGAACAACTTACTTAGAGAAATAGAATTTTGTAAAGAGAGAGATAAAAAATATAAATTATTGCAAAAGGTTTATGAAGTAACAGAAAGAAATGGAAAGGTAGAATTTTATGAAAAAGGAATAAAAATATTAAAAAAAGTACAAGAAGATGAAGAAAATAGAAAAATAATTTTTGAGGTAGAAGAGAAAATTATAGAGTACACTAAAGAGGAATTTTGGCTTTGTATCAAAGAAATGTTAAATAAAATAGAAAAAGATCAGTTGAATAAAGAAAAATTAGTAGAGTATCTAAATAAGGAACTAAACGAACATAAATATTCTTTTCTTGTTGATGAAGTAGGGTATGATCATATTAAAGAATTGAATAAGAAAGGAATAGTAGAAGTAGATGG
This sequence comes from Fusobacteriaceae bacterium, assembly GCA_030625925.1. Taxonomy (GTDB): domain Bacteria; phylum Fusobacteriota; class Fusobacteriia; order Fusobacteriales; family Fusobacteriaceae; genus Psychrilyobacter. The sequence continues at coordinate 2,893 of DAOUPY010000322.1, forward strand.
AATATGGGTTATAAAACCTGGAGAAATTTAGACTCTTCATTTTTTTTGTTTCTTCCTATTGAGGGATCTATATTTAAAATTAAGTTTTAACT
>DAOUPY010000441.1 GCA_030625925.1 Fusobacteriaceae bacterium
ATTAAAAACTGAAGAAGAATTTATATGTAGTTAATTTAAAAAAATTTAAAATTAACTATCTCTTTTTGTGATGCAATTTTTTAGAAACTTAACTCTAAAAAAATATCAACTATTTTTACTTGACTTCATATAGTTAGTCTAAAACGTAATCGTATTATATAATTAATGTTCATTTTTTTCTACTAAAATTCAATTTATGGTAAAAACTGAATAAAAAGACACTTAAAATTCAGTTTTGTGTATTTTTGGAAAAAATTTGGGAATTAATCTTAATAAAGGTAATATACTGCAGTAAAGAGAGAAATTAAAATTTTAAATAAAAAAGGAGGAATTTTTATGAAACTATTTGAAGAATTAATAGATAAGTTAAATATATTCAAAAAAGGATTTAGGGTTCATTTAATAGATAAACCAAAAACGGATGAAGAGATTCTTTTTGAGATTGATAAATATCAAAAATATAGAGAAGAAAAATATAGATATTTTAAAAAAAATAAGAAACTTATGATGGAGAGAAATGGAAAAAATTATAAAATAGAGGTAATAGAAACCCGAAGGACATTACTTTATCCTCAACCTAAATTAGGCACTATAGCTGGAACATGGGTTATTGAAGTGACAGAAGTTAAAAAAAAGGAATAAAATCGTTACAGAAAAAGTAGGGAAGGAATATAATATGTTCGATCAAAAAAAAGTTAATAATTTTTTGGATAAAAATGGCTTATTAAAATTTTATCCGACTAAAAGAAATAAACAAATATAAATTTTCAAATATTTAATAACATTTTTTGAAACTAAAAAAATATACACTGAAAGTGAAGTTAATGAATGTCTGAATAATCTGTCTACTCTTAATGATAGCTGCCTTTTAAGGAGAGAATTAATTGATATTGGGTATTTAGAAAGAAGTGATGATTGTCTAAAATATCAAAAAAGGAATTGAAATAGAAAATAATATGTAATTCACCTTTTGATAAATATAAAACTATATAATATATGGAGGTTGATTAAAATTAACATAGTTGAATTCTTTATAGCAAAAAAACATATTTTAGAACGAAAAAGACAGAGCATAATAGCGATATTAGGAATAGCAATTGGTGTAACTGTATTAATTGTTTCTATAGCTATAGCAAACGGATTGGATAGAAATATGATTAAAAGTATATTATCTGTAAGCCCACATATAGAGGCAATAAAAGATGAAGGAGTAATAGAAGATTATAGAGAATTACAATCTGAGATAGAGTCCATTAAAGGTGTAAAAGGTGTAGTGCCTCAAATAGCAGCTCAAGGAATACTGAAATATAATAGAGACATTGGATCTTATGTATTTGGAGTACAAGTAAATGGAATAGATTTTGATGATGCTAAAATAGCAATGGAATTAGATAAAAAAATAGTTGAAGGAACAATGACTATTAGCAAACCTACTGATTTCTTAATAGGAAAAGAACTATTTGATAAATTAGGAGCCAAATTAGGGGATAAAGTAACTTTAGTTTCCGCTGATAATATGCAGATTCATATGACTATTATAGGAGTGTTTAAATCAGGATTTTATAATTATGACACCAGTATGATTATCGTTCCACTCCGAGCAGTACAAATATTATCATATACTGGTGATGGAGTAAAAAAGTTAGAAGTATTTTTAAATAATGTATATGAAGCAGATAATATATCACAAAATATCCAATTAAAAACTGAAATGACCACAAGAACATGGGGGGATTTAAATAAAAGTTTATTGGCAGCTCTATATTTAGAAAAAACAGGAATGATATTAGTTTTTTCACTAATTGTAATAATAGCGGGATTTGTAGTATGGGTAATTCTAAATATGATGGTAAAAGAAAAAACTAGAGATATAGGAATTATGAGATCTATGGGATTAAGCAGTAAAAATATAATGAAAATCTTTATGTTAGAAGGTGTATTTTTAGGAATGTTTGGAATAATATTTGGTGTTCTAATTTCTGGTGGGATATTATGGTATTTGAAATATAATACTCCTCCCCAAATAACAAACATCTATTATTTAAGTAAAATACCTATAGAGATAACATATAAAGAAATTTTTGTAATAGTTGGAGCTAATATAATAGTTATATTCTTATCAAGTGTATTCCCCGCGTATAAAGCCGCAAAATTACAAGTTGTAAAAGCATTAAAATATGATTAA
>DAOUPY010000102.1 GCA_030625925.1 Fusobacteriaceae bacterium
ATGAATTACGTAAAGTTTCTTCCCACCTGTCGTATTCATCTACCTTAAATTTTTCAAAATCAAAATAATTATCTACAGGTTCTAACCCCTTAGAGATTCTAATGTTATTTATAAAAGTTCGGGTAAATACTGAATTGTCAAAAACTCCATGGATATAGGTAGCAAAAATATTATCTTTTAAAACTCCTAAGTTTGGTTTGTTTTTAAAAATAGAAGTTTCCTTTGACTGGGTAACCCCCTGATGGATCTCATATCCGGAAACACTACAATTGTTACATCCCTTCAAAAGTCCTATATTATGGGTGATTTTTTCAGTGGTTTGGAATGTCTGTTTTTCTTTTTCCATGGTAGTTGTAATATCTAAAAGTCCTAATCCTTTGATGACTTTATCTGTGGATTCAATCATATATGGATCCAAAATTTCCTGACCTAAGATCTGGTAACCGCCGCAAATTCCAACGATGATCTTGCCTTTTTTACTCTGTTCAATGATAGTTTTGTCTATACCTAATTCTTTTAATTTAATGAGGTCTTGGATGGTATTTTTACTTCCAGGGATGATGATTATGTCAGCCTCACAAATCTCAGATTTTGAGAGGGTAAAGTTAAGGCTGACATCTTTGTAGTATGAAAGGGCATCAAAGTCTGTATAATTTGACATCTTATCCAGTCTGATTACTGCAATATTCAGGTCATTTTTTTCTTGTTTTTCCCCAAATTTTTTGGTAAGGATATCCTCTTCCTCGATATTTAAAGGTACCCATGGGATAACTCCTAAAACAGGTATATCTATCCCTGCTTTTAGGAGTCTATCAGTAAGATCTGTTATTCCTGGTATAAGAAGATCTATATCACCCCTAAATTTATTGATGATCAACCCTTTTATCCTTTTTCTATCCTTTTCATCCAACATTGTGAGGGTACCGTAAAGAGAAGCAAAAACTCCTCCCCTTTCGATATCTCCCACAAGGATAACAGGAGAATCTATTAACTCTGCCATACCCATGTTGACTAAGTCTACATCTCTAAGGTTCATTTCGGCAGGGGAACCGCCACCCTCTAAAATTCCTATATCGTAATTAGTTTCAATGATCTTATAGTTTTTTAAAGCAATGGACTTAAAAAAATCTGTGTTTTTAAAATATTCTTTGGCATCCATATTTTTATGAGGAATACCCTCGATAATAATCTGTGAATCGTTGTCGGAATTTGGTTTCATCAAAATAGGATTCATATATGCACGGGGGGGGATGTTACATGCCTCTGCTTGTACAACTTGAGCTCGTCCCATCTCTAATCCATCTCTGTCAATATATGAGTTGAGAGCCATATTTTGAGATTTATAGGGAGCTACTTTATTTCCATCTTTATAAAAAATCCTAGCTAAACCAGCTACGATCACACTTTTGCCTGTAGAAGATCCAGTTCCTTGAATCATAATTTTTTTATGTCTCATTGTTTTTCTCCTTCTCGCCTCTGCGAAACTATAGGGTAAGTCATGAATGACCCCTCCGTAAATTCAATTTTTTTTAATATTTGTTTTTTAATTTTTTTGCTGATTCAGGGTGAAATATTTTTACCATCTCATAGATCCCCTCTGTAAGTGCACGGGGACCGGGAAGATTAAAGATACTGTCATCATTGATAATATAATATTTTTTATTTTTAATAGCAGTTAAAAAAGAGTAATTTTCCTCCATTAACATATTATCGATACTTCTTTGACTCCCAAAAATAATATCTGGGTTATTTAGGATTAACTCCTCTAGGGAGTATCTCCATCCATTTTTTTCTTTGGCTATATTCTCTCCACCGGCTAATTCCACAAGGGAGTTAATAAAAGTATCTCCCCCTGGGGTAATATCAGTTTTACCGCTGCCTAAAACATAATAAATCCTGGGGATTTCTTGATCCCTCAATATATATTTGGTATAGTTGACCTTATCTTTTAAGGAGGCATTTAATCCCCGAGCTTCTAGGTGTCTGCCGAGGAGAATCCCTAAATCTACGATACTCTTATGAATCTCTGGTATATTTGCAGGGGTATGATATTTAGTTATTTCAATTCCCAAGGAATTTAGAGTGGTCATCAATTTTTCCCTGAAATGAGTCTCTGCGATAACCATGTCTGGATCTTTATCCAGCATGATCTCTAAATTTGGTTCAAACATAGTTCCTACAACATCTATATTTTCCACTTCCTTTGGATATGCAGCAAAAGATGTCCTGCCTACCAGGATGTCCTCTCCTCCTAGAGCAAATATCTTTTCTGTAATACCAGGAGAAAGGGAGATGACCCTTTTAGGCGGGTTATTTGGATTTTTAGTTTCAATAGATCTAACGATCTTATTATTTTCTAAATGAGCTCCACTTAATTCTAAAATAACTTCTAATGGAAGGTAATCTTTTCCCTGGGATACAAATGGCTCAGACAGATATGTATATTCTCTGTGTGAGGTGATAATCTTGCCGCCTTTGAGAGAATATTTTCCAATATCTGTATTTAAAATAAATGTATTTTTGGATTTATTTAGATCTATTCCTATTTTGTGGAATGAATTTATACTCATGAATAGAGAGCCGTTTTTACTCTGAGTATCCAATCCACTGATATTTATATAGTTCATAGAATAAGAACTTATAAATAGGAGGAAATAGATGATTAGTTTAGACATATGTTTAACCCCTTATGATATTTTATAGAATAAAAAAAGTACCCTTTTGAGGTACTGAAAAACTTTTTACATAGTAAAAGTTATCTCCTTGTCCTCGCAAGAAAAATAAAAACACATTAGGCAGGTCTCCTGACTCAAGCTTTGACTTACTCCTACTCCTTCCCAGAAAAATCTAGTGGATCATGTAGTTTCATAGCTTTTACAGTGGCGGGACCGTATGGGGGTTTAACCCATTTCCCTTTTAATCAAAATGAACCTATAGTGGATATAATTTTCTATATTCTATCATTTTTTGAAAAAAATCACCACTTAAAAATTTAATAGGATAGTTGAGAGTGTTTTGGAGGAAAGAAGAAATAAAAAGAGAGAAACAGAAGTTAAAAAAACATTAAATTTCCAAAGGTGAGAAAAATAAAGTATAATTAAGTTAGAATATTTTAATAAATAATTGAGTGAATAAAAAAAGGAGAGTTTTGTGAAGTATGAATCTAAAAGTTTACTAAAAATTGTAATGTTATATATGTTGTTTGGATTTTTTTGGATTTTTTTTTCAAGTAAGATCATTCATCTAATAACTCAAGACCTGTCTATCTATATTATTCTAGAAAGGTATAAAAGTTACTTCTATATTGTTTTAACATCGTTTTTACTGTTTAAGATGATTAAAAGCAGTTATTTTAAGATGGAAAAAACAAATAGAAAATTTCAACAGGATATTGTCCAGTCGTTTATAACTGCCTTGGAATTTCATGATAAATATACAAAGGGACATTCTGAAGCAGTGGCTTCCTATAGTACGGAAATAGGTGAAGCCTTAGGTTTAAAAAGTAAAGATTTAGATGACTTGTATTGGGCTGCAACAATGCATGATATCGGGAAGATCATTGTGCCTATTGAAATATTAAATAAAGCAGAGAAATTAACCGATGCAGAATATAAAATCATTAAAAAACATTCTAAAATTGGGTATGAGATAGTCTCTAAAAATGACAGTTTGAAAAAAGTTTCTAAATATATCCTGCATCATCATGAACGTTGGGATGGGATGGGTTATCCAGAGGGACTAAAGGGAGATCGAATCCCGTTGATATCCCAGATTATATCTGTAGCCGATTCCTGGCATGCTATGACATCTAAAAGATCCTATAAAGATCAGTTGACCTGTGAAGAGGCAATTGAGGAACTCATAAAAAATAAAGGCACACAGTTTGCCCCTGAAATTATAGATACATTCATCGATGTATATAATTCAAGGGAAGATGCCTTTATGTTTGAAAAATCATATTAAAATTTTTCCCCTCCTAAATATAAAAATGACAGTTCTCCAGTATCTATTAATTGCTTTTACTATTATCTCTATAATTATGGTATAATACTAGTTGTTAAAAAATAGAATGAGGAGATGATGATGGTAAAAAAGAATGGGTTAGGTCTTGGCTTAACTGCAGTTTTACTCGTTGTGACTATATGGATATCTAATAAATTTGGATGGAATGAAATAAATACAGCATTGATATTGGGAATAGTTGTAGGAAATGTATTCTTAGGAGAAAAAGCATACAAGTTTTATCCTGGATTTAATTTTGCCAACAAAAAAATATTGCCTATAGCGATTACATGTTTAGGAGTAAAGGTGAATTATATAATCCTTATGGAGTTAGGAGTAAAAATTATAGGCTTTGTGTTTTTAATGGTTGTGATGTTGCTGCTGACAGGGAAATATATAGCCAAATTTATGGGTGAAAAAGAAGAGTTTGGGTTAATACTGGGATCTGGAGGAGTAGCAAGTATAGCTGGATCTTCAGAGGTGCTGGGGCAGCCAGAGGAAGAATTTGCCATGGCTATCATCGCCATGAATATTTTAGGGTTGACAGCCATGGTAATCATGCCTGGTATATTAAGAATTTTAGGTTTTGATTCTACTCAGTCTGCTTTATATATAGGTGGGACTTTGAGTTCCTTTATCCATATAATACCTGCTGCTTACAGTATTGGAGCAGAATCTTTGGGGTTGGCACTCCTAATAAAAACAGGTAAATTATTATTTTTCCCCTTGGTTTTAATCTATATGGCTGGAACGAAAAATAAAAAATCTATAGACGGGAAAAAAATGGATACAAAAAAAATAAAACTGCCTTTTTTTGTGAAGGGATTCATGATTGTGGGGCTTATTTTTACAACCTTACAATATGGAGTAGAGAAAATAGATCTAGAATGGTATATAGGTGGAGTTAGATATTTGAAACTTATATTCAGCTATACTTTTAAATATTTGCTGATGTTTGCACTTATTGGAATAGGTGGAAAGATAAATATAAGGACTTTATTGGTTAATGGGAAAAGGTTGATCATATATTCACTGGTGCTTATGTTGGTACAGTTGGCCTTAGGAGCAGGAATAGTAAAGATATTTTATTAGGCAAAATTAAAATAAAAAATTAATTATAAAAAAGAACTATGAGATTAGTGATAAACAAATTAGAAGGAGAATATAAACTATGAGAGAAATAAAAGAAATATTAAATTTGAAGGCTGAGATAGAGGATAGAGGAACAAGATTAGACGCTTTTTTAAGTGAACAAATAGAAGGGTATACAAAATCTTATACACAAAAACTTATAGAAGATGAATTAGTAGAGATCGTAGGGAAAAATAAAACACGTCCTGGGAACAAATTAAAGGGAAATGAAGAGATAAATGTAACTATATTAGAAGCTGAAATTTTAGATGTTGTTGCTGAAGATATCCCATTAGAGATAGTGTATCAAGATGAACATATTGTGATAATAAATAAAGAACCAAATATGGTAATTCATCCAGCAGCAGGGCATCATAGTGGAACATTAGTAAACGCTATAATGCATCATATAAAGGACCTGTCTACTATAAGTGGAGTAGTTAGACCTGGTATAGTTCATAGATTAGACAAAAATACCAGTGGACTTATTATTGTAGCAAAAACAAATGAAGCACATCTTAAATTAACAGAGATGTTTAAAGATAAGACTATAAAGAAAACATATCTTGCTATATGTAAAGGAAACCTAAAGAAAAAAGAAGGTAAGATAGAAAACTTAATAGGTAGAGATAGTAAAGACAGGAAGAAGATGACTGTTGTTAGAGATAAAGGTAGAACTTCTATAACTAATTATAAGGTAATCAATGAGGTTGAATATTTTAGTTTAGTAGAGGTAGATTTAGAAACTGGTAGAACTCATCAAATAAGAGTACATATGAAATATTTAAATCATTCAATCTTAGGAGATGACGTATACGGAAAGGCTTCTAAAAAAGCAACTAGACAGATGCTACATGCATATAAATTAGAATTCACTCATCCTATTACAGGGGAAAAAATGGAAATAACAGGAGACCTGCCAGAAGACTTTAAGAAAGTAATGGATGATTTAGGATTAGAATTTAAC
>DAOUPY010000357.1 GCA_030625925.1 Fusobacteriaceae bacterium
CCATATTTCTTCTGCCTTTACAGCCTGACCTGCCAACATCAGGAGTCCATTTTCCCCTACTTCAAATCCCTCTAAAAACCTGGTTTTCTGCGGATTATAGATAAGATCAATCCCTGCTTTGTATTCTTTTTTTTCCTCTATATTCAGTATACTACATTCTACATTTGGATGCATCCCACAGGGAGTGCAATTAATTATTAAATTTTTCCCAGAAATAATCCTTAATTCATCGTAAGAAATAATATTTAATTTTTGAAAATTTTGAAAATTAACCCTGGCTTTATCTACATCTCTAGTCACTAAGTAATTTTCTCCTCCTAAATCTTCTAAACACTTAACCACTGCTCTAGCTGACCCTCCAGCACCACAGATAAAATTTTTTTTATTTTTTACGTCTAACTTTAATTTAGATATTATCATCTTGAAGCCATAGTAATCTGTGTTATACCCTATTAATCTCCCGCCTTTGGAAATTACGGTATTAACCGCCCCTATTTGTTTGGCTTCTTCAGATATTTCATCTAGATACTCCATAATATCCGTCTTATAAGGAATAGTTATATTAATCCCTGACAACTCTCCCTCTTTTAATTTTTTTACAACTTCTACCAAATTATTACGAGGTGTTTCTATCAATGAATATTCCCCATCTATCCCTAATTTTTCAAATATCATATTATGAATCGCAGGAGAATAGCTATGTCCCAATTTCTCCCCTATTAAAGCATATTTATTTTTCATAACTGCCAATCACCTCAAAATATTTACTCTCTTTCTCTATAGCTTCTATTGTAGATTTTAAAGTCTCATAGTTTCCCTCTAATTCTACGAAAAATATATATTCCCAGGGAGAATCTTTGAGGGGTCTTGATTTTATACTTAATATATTTATACCGTATTTGCTGAACTTCCCTAAAACATTGGACAGATCTCCTGCCTTATTATATGTAGAGAATGCCGCCATGATCCTGTTATGATCTTTAGTTACGATTAATTTATTCCCTATAACCATAAATCTAGTTGTATTATCTTGATGGGTATTTATATTTCCTGCCAAAATATCCAACTTATAGATCCTTGCTGTTTGAGCACTTCCTATAGCCCCTTTAGTTATATCCTTCTTTTCACTTATATATTTTGCACTTATAGCTGTATTGTAGTATGGGATTTCTTTATAACCTCTGCCCTTCAAAAAAGTCTGCGATTGTTTGAATCCTTGGATATGGGAATAAACTTCTTTAATATCACTTAATTTAGACCCCTTTATCCCCAATAAATTATGATCTATTTTCAACTCTATAATATCTATTATATAGGCATCATATTTTTTCATGAGGTCAAAGTTATCTGTAATATCTCCTGTATAGGAGTTTTCTATAGGCAGTACCCCTACCTCTATTTCCCTATTTTTTAATGCTACGAAAACATCTTCAAAGTTTTGATAGGAGTTTAAAGGTTCATCTTTATATTTAGTTTTTAGTGCTAAATAACTAAATGATCCTGGTATACCTTGATACCCCACTACTTTATCCAGCCCCAGTATAGAATTTTGAAAATTTTTAGAGATCTCCATATTTCCTTTTAAAAACTCAATATAGTATTTTTTTAGTTTTTCATCTGTAACCCTCTTGGAATTTTCTTCTATTACTACTTTTTCCCTTGCAGTATCCAATACTTCCATCCCTGTACTCTGCTTATATTCTACTATTCCTTCTACTACTTTCATTCTTTTTACAAATAATTTTGCCATCTCTTCATCTATTTTATTTATCTCAATTCTCAATCGATCTAATTCTTTCATTTCCACCACCCTAAGATATCACTAAAAAATCTAAGATCCCTATGGCTGCCATTGCTTCTACTACCACTAAAGCTCTTGGAACTATACAAGGATCGTGTCTTCCAACAATTTCAAATTTCGTTTCTTCATTAGTCTTCATATTTATAGTTTCTTGAGCCTTTGATATAGAAGGAGTTGGTTTTATAGCCACCTTAAAATTTATCGGCATTCCATTGGTAATCCCTCCTAAAATACCGCCATTGTTGTTAGTTTTAGTTTTTACTTCATTGCCATCCATATAGATATCGTCATTGGCTTCACTTCCAAACAGATCGGTTATTCCAAATCCAGCACCAAATTCTACACCTTTTACAGCTGGTATAGAATACAATAGTCCTGCCAATTGGCTTTCGATAGAATTAAAAAATGGATTTCCTATTCCAGGTTTTACCCCTATGATAGAACATTCAATTACTCCACCCAAAGAGTCACACTCACTTTTGGCTTCTAATATCTTTTCTCGGCTAAGGTTTTCCAAGTCTTCATCTAAAAATGGAAGTTGTTTTTTAGATAATTTTTTAAAAACTTCTATATTTAGATCTCTCTCACAAAAATCCCTGTCTACAAGGTCTTTTATACTCTTTATATGGGTCCCTATATAGATCCCTTTAGATTTCAGTATTTGTTTTGATACTGCACCTGCAAACACTATGGGAGCTGTCAATCTGCCAGAAAAATGGCCTCCTCCACGATAGTCATTGTATCCATCATATCTTTTATATCCAGTATAGTCAGCATGAGCTGGTCTGGCTATATCTTTTATCTTACTATAATCCTTCGATTGCTGGTCTTTATTTCTAATTAGTATACCGAGAGGTGCTCCTGTAGTATGACCATTAAAATATCCGCTTAAAATTTCAAAAGTATCAGCTTCTTTTCTAGCTGTTGTAAGTTCATTTTTACCTGTAGCACGTCTCTGCATCTCTAATTTTATTGAATCCAGATCTAA
>DAOUPY010000247.1 GCA_030625925.1 Fusobacteriaceae bacterium
AGAATTAAAATAACAGTTTGTGTTATAATTAAGAGTATAAAAAAAATTAAAAAATGTTTTGAGGAGATATAAAATGGCAAGAGTTATGTTGAAAAAAGGAAAAGAAAAGAAGATTCAAAATTTTTATCCAAATGTGTTCAAAGATGAGATAAAGCAAATAATGGGAACAGTTAAAACTGGAGACGTAGTAGACGTATGCAGTGAAGATCTTACATTTATTGGTCGTGGATATGTTGTAGAAAACACCAATGCTTTAGTAAGAATACTGACAACTAAGGAAGAAACTATAGATAAGAAGTTTATATTAAATAGAATAAAAGTTGCATATGATAAAAGAAAATATTTAAATGAAGAGACTAACTGTACTAGAATATTTTTCTCGGAAGCCGATGGGATACCAGGGCTGATTGTAGATAAATTTGATAAATATCTATCGGTACAATTTAGAAATTCAGGTATAGAGGCATTTCGTCAGGATATAATCAATGCATTGAAAAAAGTATCAAAACCAAAGGGAATCTATGAAAGAAGTGATGTAGAAAATAGAACCCATGAGGGAGTAGAGCAGAAGACAGGAATAATATATGGTGATATACCAGATAGAATAACTATGGAAGACAACGGTTTAAAATATACGGTGGACATAATTGATGGTCAAAAAACTGGTTTTTTCCTGGATCAGAGAGATTCTAGAAAATTTATAAGACCATTTTTAAACTCGAATACTAGGTTTTTAGATGTATTTTCATCTAGTGGCGGATTCTCTGTGGCGGCACTTGCTGAAGGATGTCAAAAAGTTGTAGCTATAGATAAAAACCCTCATGCTTTAAAATTATGTTTAGAAAATTATGAATTAAATGGTTTTGAAAATAAATTTGAAGTATTAGAGGGAGATGCCTTTGCTATGCTGAAAACGTTATCAGACAGGGGAGAAAAATATGATGTAATAACATTAGATCCTCCTTCACTGATTAAGAAAAAAATAGATGTGAAGAGGGGAAGAGATTTTTTCTATAAACTATGTGTAGATAGTTTTAAAATGATGGAAACAGGAGGAATCTTGGGAGTTGTAACTTGTGCTTACCATATGAGTTTAGAGGATATAATGGAAGTGACAAAGATGGCGGCTTCTAAAAATGGTTTATGTTTAGAGGTAATAGGAATAAATTATCAGCCGACAGATCATCCATGGGTTCTGCATATACCAGAAACACTATATTTAAAAGCTCTTTGGGTAAGAGTAATTGAAAGATAGGAGGAGTTAATGTATATAGATATTATAGCTGGAATAATATTAATTTTAGGAGTGTTAATGGGGTTTAAAAAGGGTTTTTTCTTTGAGGTTCTCTCATTTTTTATATTGATATTAAATATAGTTTTAGCCAAGAAGTGGACACCTTATGCCTATAAATATGTTAGTAACAGTATTAAAATAAATGAAAATGTTTTATATTTTTTAACTTACCTAGCTCTTTTAGTAGGACTATATATTGTAACTTCTGTTATTTTATCTGTCTTAAGAAAAATCCTGCCAAAGGTGTTTATAGGATTGACAGACAGCGTATTAGGAGGAGTATTGGGAGGGTTAAAGGGTGGTTTTATAATTTTCGTACTCCTAATATTTTTTAACTTACTGTCTAGTATGGTTTCAGGAATAGAAGAATATTCAAGAGACAGCAGGGTAAATAAATTCTTTCTAAAGAATGTCACAAAGTTAGAAGGCTACTATCCTGAGGCTGTAAAAGAAAAATTAGAGGAACTTGAATTTAGAAAAAGCATGGAAAAACGAATAAAAGAATATATGTCAAAATAAGGGGTATTTTATGAAAATAATAGATAAATATTTGTTTAATCAATTAAAGATGCCTGTTTTGTTTGGAATAAGTCTATTCACATTTATATTTTTAATAGAATTGATGGTAAAGATGATGGAGAGTATCTTGGTTAAAAGGGTGCCGGCACTGGATATGCTCCACCTGCTTACTTATTATATACCTCCAATATTATCCCAGACCATACCCATGGGATTTTTTCTAGGGGTAATGATAACTTATAATAAGCTGACTTCAACCAGTGAAAGTGTGGCTATGGTATCTATAGGAATGAGTCTGAATAAGATATTAAAAGTACCATTTTTTATGTCGGTAGGAATATTTGTTCTTACTATTTTTTTGCAGGAAAAAATAATACCTGAATCTTTTGTGAGAGCTGAAGCATTAGGGATAAAAATTGCTACTGAAACACCGTCATTTCAATTGACTGAGAAGACATTCTTAGAAAATGTAGGAGAATATAGTATCTATATAGATACGCTGGATCCCAAAACAAATCAAGCAAAGGATGTTGTTATTTTCCAAAAAAGTGAAGATGAAAGTTATCCTAATGTCATGTTAGCGGACAGAACTACTTGGAAAGATGGTGCTATGACTTTAGAAGATGCTACCTTTTATCAGTTGGATGAAGAAGGGAAAGAGAAATTAAGGGGAAGTTTTAAGAGTCAGGTTCACCCATTGACTTCATTTCTCTCTGATTTTGATGTAGAGATAAAGGAGATAGACACTATGTCTGTGAGAATGCTCCTAAAAAACATAAAAATATTAAAAAAGAATAAGAGTGCAACTGAAGATATCTTACCCTATAAGGTGGAGCTGCAGAAAAAATTAGCTTCTCCATTTTCTGCAGTATTTTTAGGAATTTTAGGAGTATTATTTTCTTTGGGACACCATAGAAGCGGAAAAAGTGTCAGCTATGGACTGAGTATGGCAGTGATATTTATATATATAACCCTGTTCAATATAGGGATAGTGTTATCTAGTAAGGGAACTGTCAATCCGATAATTGCTATATGGTCTCCTAACCTACTTCTGGCAGGTCTCACAGGAATTATGTATATTAAAAAGGCAAGGAGGGGATAGATGAAAAAAATAGATAGATATATAATAGTTAAATTTGTAAAGTCTGTTCTATTGTCCCTCTTTGCTTTTATAGGGATTTTTGTCCTGTCTCAAATCTTTAAGGTGATAAACTATGTTACCTCCGGGAGGATGACTACTATAGAAGGGGCCAAATATATGGCAGCATTGATTCCTGGTATATTGGTACAGGTATCTCCTCTGGCAGCACTGTTAGGCGGTTTGATAACAATAAATAAGATGGCCAGCAGTTTAGAGGTGATAGCTCTAAAAACTTCTGGGATAAGCTTTAGAAGGATAGTTTTGCTGCCTATAATTGCTACATTTATCATGGCAGGAGGAGTTTTTTATATCAGTAATTCCTTGCAGCCGAAAGGATTAAAGGTAGCCCGGGAGTTAAAAAGAAAGAATCAAATAGATGAAGATAAGATCCCTGTAGAAAAAAATGATGTATATCTTAGGGGAAATGGAGATTATATCTATCATTTTGACTATATAAATAGAGAGACAAATATAGCTAGAGGAGTAGAAATTGTAATTTTAAATAAGAATTTTGATGCTATAAAATCTATAATAACAGCTAAGTCAGCAAGGTATACTACCGATGGCAGATGGGAATTAGATAGAGCCAATGAAAATAAGATAGATGAAAAAACAGTAGTCCATCATAGAGTCTATACAAATTCAGAATTAAAAGATGATCCTAAATTATTTCTGACTCCTAAATATAGAAAAGAGGAATTAAGTTTAACAGAGCTGAGAAAGATAGCGTTACTTCTCCGTAAAACCGGAGGAGAAGCTAAGGAATTTGATGTAGAATTCCATAAGAGA
>DAOUPY010000526.1 GCA_030625925.1 Fusobacteriaceae bacterium
ACTCTTAGGGATACATCTCCTAATTCTGTATCTATTCTGGGAAACTGGTCTTTCAATTTTCTTCCTACCATCTTCTCGATTATATGATCTTCAGTTATATCTGCTACCACAGCTTCATCTATAAACTTCCCATCCCTCATAATAGTAGCGTAATCGCATATTTCAAATATTTCTTTCAACCTGTGGGATATATATACGATACTTTTATTTTCTGCTACCAGCTCCTTGATCACATTGAACAGACTCTCTGTTTCAGTATCTGTCAGGGCGTCTGTCGGTTCATCCATAACTATTATTTTGGCATTCTGAGAGAGAGCTTTTGCTATCTCTATCATTTGTTTCTCTCCTATACTGAGTTTCCCTACCAATTCTTTGGATGAATATTTTAAGTTTAATTTCTTTAAGATTATATCTGCCTCATTGAACATCAAATTCCAATCTATTCTAAAATTTTTAGTTAATTCCCTTCCCAAAAATATGTTTTCTGCTATGGAAAGATGATCTATTAGGTTTAATTCCTGATGAATGATAGATATCCCCGCATCCTGTGATTCTTTTGGACCATTAAATTCCACTTCTTTTCCATTGTGTTTGATGATTCCTGCATCCCTTTTATATATTCCTGTCATTATTTTCATCATAGTTGATTTTCCTGCACCATTTTCACCGAGTAAAGCCATGACTTTCCCCTGATAAACATTCAGCTTGGCTCCATCCAATGCTCTTACACCTGGAAAATCTTTAATTATCCCTGAAATTTCCAATATTTTTTCCATATATTTTTCTCCTTAGAATGTCACTCCTGATTTCAAAATAATATTAGCATATGGTGTACACTCTCCAGTTCTCACCACAGCTTTACTCTCTTTAGTTATTCCTTTAAATTCCTCATGGGATACTTCTACAATGGTGATCTCTCCACATTTTATCTCTATTAATTTTAATAATTCAGTGTGAAACTCACCACTTATATCCTTCATTTCCTTAGCAATCACCACTTCTTCTACCTTTAATTCATCTAAGATCACTTCTAAAGTTCCTAAAAAAGTAGGCACTCCCTTTTCCACTGCTAAATCTATTCTCATTACCTTATTTGGAATCGGTAAGCCTGCATCTCCTATAGTTATATGGTCTGTATGCCCCATCGTAGATATTACAGAACTGATTCCACTGTTTAATAATCTGCCTTTTTTCATAAGTTTTCTCCTTCTTCTTTTTTCTTTGCCACTGTTCTTCGCTAATTTATAAAGTACGGGTAATTCATGAATTACCCCTTCAGTTTAACTAAAATTTATAATTTACTACTTCATCCCATGTAGGCAGTGAACTCTGTGCTCCCTCTTTCGTCACAGTTATGGCTCCCACACGAGCTCCAAATTCCATGGCTTCCTCTATTTTTTTTCCTTCTGCCAGCATCCTGATAACACCGCCGATAAATGAATCTCCTGCTGCTGTAGGATCTACTGCTTTTACTTTATGAATTCCTACTTTCACTACCTTATCCTCTCCTATAAAGATCGAACCATTTTTCCCCATGGTAACTATAAGGTTTTTTACTCCCATATC
>DAOUPY010000118.1 GCA_030625925.1 Fusobacteriaceae bacterium
GGCTAAAACTTGTGAAGCTCCTACTCAAATTGAAGAAGGAACTATCGTTGGTGGATTTGCTCATGAGCAGGTATTCGCATTAGCTGATAAAGTAGTAGATGCAGTTAAAACTGGAGCAATCAAGAAGTTCTTCGTAATGGCAGGTTGTGACGGAAGGATGAAATCAAGAGATTATTATACTGAATTTGCTGATAAATTACCGAGTGATACAGTAATCTTAACGGCAGGTTGTGCAAAATATAGATACAATAAATTAAATTTAGGAGATATCGGCGGGATTCCTAGAGTATTAGATGCAGGACAATGTAATGACTCTTATTCTTTAGCTTTAATAGCTCTTAAATTAAAAGAAGTATTTGAATTAGAGGATATAAATGAATTACCAATTGCATATAATATTGCATGGTATGAGCAAAAAGCAGTAATCGTATTGTTGGCATTATTACACCTAGGAGTGAAAAACATCCACTTAGGGCCAACATTACCAGCATTCCTATCACCAGCAGTTGCAGATGTTTTGGTTGAAAACTTTGGAATAGCAGGAATTGGATCTGTAGAGGATGATATCAAATTATTTATGGGTGAATAGACCTCACCTTAGCCCTCTCCTAAATTAGGAGAGGGTATAAAAAAAGACCACTAGAATTTTCTAGTGGTCTTTTGATTGTAAAAGTTTTTACTTTATATTTCATACAACCTGCTGTATTTTTCGATTAAATAATCTACATAATATTTTGAATTAGGAGTTTCTCCAGTGGCAATCTCCATAATTTCATTGGGGTCTTTTAATTTTCCGTATTTATGGATATTTTCTCCCAGATATTCTTTTATTTTTTCTAATTTACCCTCTTTTAAGATGGTATCTACATCTAATTTATTTCTCATAGTATTCATTATCTGAGAAGCATTGGCACTTCCTAGAGCGTAAGATGGGAAATATCCAAATAACCCGGCAGCCCAATGGACATCTTGCAGGACACCATCAGAATCGTTAGGAGGAGTCAGCCCTAGATATTTTTCCATTCGTTCATTCCAAATTGTTGGCAGATCACAAGCTCTGATTGTACCTTCAATCAGTTCCTTTTCGATCTCATATCTGAGAATAATATGCAATGAATAAGTGAGTTCATCAGCTTCGACTCGAATCAAATCGGATTGGCTCTTATTGATAGCTTTATAAAATTCATCCAGAGTAACATCTTTCAGATTATCAGGGAAAATCTCCTGTAATTTTGGATAGACAGGGATCCAGAATTCTAAACTTCTGGCAACTAAGTTTTCATATAATCTGGATTGAGATTCATGGATTCCCATGGAATTTCCAGTACCTAATCTAGTCTCCCATATATCCTCCCCTATATTTTGTTCATAAAGAGAGTGACCTGATTCGTGGATGGTTCCAAAAAGAGATGGCTGCAGATCATTCAAGAAGTATCTGGTAGTCATTCTTACATCATATTTATTCAGTCCCATGGAAAATGGGTGTGCACTTTCTTTTAACATGCCTCTTTGGAAATCAAACCCAAGATATTTTGCTATGAATATAGAAAAATCTTTTTGTTTTTCAACGGAATAGTCTAATTTTAAAAGGTCATTGGATATAAAATCTTTCTTTTTATTGATCTTTAAAATAAGCGGAACCAGTTTATTTTTTAAATCTTCAAAGAATACATCCAGCTGCTTAACAGTTATTCCAGGTTCGTAATCATCTAGAACTGCATCATAGGGGTGATCCTTATACCCTTTATAATTTACATATTTTTGTTTGTATTTGATTATTTTTTCTAAGTAGGGTAAGAACAATGAAAAATCATTTTTTTCCCGGGCTTCTGCCCATATAGGCTGTGCCTTAGATAGAAGTTCACTATATTCTTTGTATTCATTTAAAGGTATTTTTTTGATATTTTCGATTTCTTTTTTAGTTTCAATGACAATTTTTTTATGAATAGCATCTAAAAGATTTAAATTTTCAAGTAAAAGATCTAAGTTTTTATTGAATTCAAGGTCAGTTAAAACCTTATGTGATTCACCACTATAAAACCCCAAGACTTTAGAAGCTTTTCTAATACCTTCCTTAGGTGCTCCAGTTTCTAAATCCCAGTAAATAATTGATGATGCATAGTCATAGTTACTGAGTTCCTCTAACTTATTGATTACATGATCTAATTCTTTTTGAAATTTCATTTTTACTCCCCCTTGTGTTGACCTCATCTGTCCTAGTGGACACCTTCTCCTAAATTAGGAGAAGGAATAAAAGGATGAGGTTAGTCATTTAATATTAAATTGTTTAGTGATGATTCTTTTTTTCTTTTAGCTGGGTCGATCAGGCCGTATTCAACCATTAACTTTGAATTGGTTAAGTTGTTGTCGGTATCAAAATAATCCTGTCCGATAAATGAGACATAGGTAGTTCCAACGATCCATGTATGCTCATTTCCTCGGATAGAAAAATCATCGTAAGTTTCTTCAAAGGGGGTAGAATTTGGATCTCCCCATTTTTCTGAATAATCTCTGAATAATCCTTCTACATCAGCTGATCTAACCTTAGTTGGATCAAAGACTGTTACTATCTTATAGAGTTTGTTTTCAACTAGATAGAAGACTATCTTCCCTATTTTTGTGTCTTTAGGATAATAGTTATATTTTGTAACGTCACTGCTAGTTGTAAATTCATTTTCTACCTCAGGGTAAAAACCTTTGATGGCATCTATAGTGAATCCCCATCCCAAACTTTCAAAATTTGGGATAGCAAAGGTTAAACAAGTGATAAAGAAAAATAGTGTTATAATTTTTTTCATTAATTTTTCTCCTCAAGACCAATAGATTTTGCTTTTTTTAGGAGTTGTGTGGAGATATCTTCGATAAGCCCCTGAGTGCTGAATTCCTTAAAAATTTTTATATTATCTATAATATAAAGGGTGTCTTCAACTTTCATCCTACCACAGCCAATGGGCATTCCAAAATCATATAAGATAGCATAATATGAATCTTTAACCTCTTCGATTTTAGTGTTTCCTGTAACCTCTTTAATTATTCTAGAGTAAGACATAAACATAAGTGGTCCCTTTCCAACTTCTACTTTAAACATATATTCCTCCTGATTTTTAAATTTTATACTATAAATTATGACTTATTATATCATGAAATCTATATCATCTTGTAAAAATCAAATTAAATTCATCGGACAGTTTATCATTTAAGGAATACCCATCCAAATTAAATCTTTTGACCTGATCTATAGAAGTAATTTTGTTTTTAACTATATAGTTTAGCATCAGGCCGCGACCTTTCTTAGAATAAGCACTTACTGATTTATAGAATTCTTCTTTTTTCTCTTTAAAATCCATAGTTATCATAGGTTTTTCTATGATCTTAGAAAATTCCTTGGAAGCTAAATTAAAGATAAGTTCATCATCTTTAAAGTAATCATTTATTTCTTTTTTCCAAAATTTATACAGCGTTTCATCTTTTAAGAGTTTCATATTCATATCCAGCCTGTATTCTTTTATAAGGTTAGAAGGTTCTACTACCCCATAGAGAGCTGAAAGGATGGTAAGGTGGTTATTTAAAAAATTAAATTCCTCTTCCCTATAAGTTTCCAATTCAAGCTGTTTAAATGATACTCCGTTGTAAGCTGCTATGGCTTTTTTAGTATTGGAACTATCAAAGTTTTCATAGATATTCTTCACATGATTTAACGTGTTTCCCTTGATCTTCATTATTTTACTTATTTCATCTAGGGACAGAGTCTTTAAGTGTTTTAAAAGAAAAATCGTTTTATCTGTAAAATTTACTTTAAGTGGGTCTTTTGCAGAATCTGAAAAATCCATAGATTTGGTAGGTGAGAATATAATTTTCATGGTTAACCCCCTAATATTACAATTACTTTAATTATAATACAAGGTATGAAAGAATTCATAATTTTTATTCAACTTAATATTATTTTAAATTAAAGGAGTGTAGATGTTTTCTCCGCCATGTATTATTTCGTGGATAGTTTCTTCTATAATTTTAAATCCTAATATTATTTCATCTTCACTTACAGCAGCAAAACTGATTCTGATTTTATTGGAGTTATTATTTTTATAAAAAAATACATTTCCGGGTAAGACATTGACACCTCGTTCTTTAAATTTCATATACAATAAATTACAATTTAAGTCATTTAGAATCGAAACCCAGAAATAAAAACCACCCTCAGGAAGATAATCTAATTTTAAAAATTTTGACTTAAAAATAAGGGATTTTACCAGTTCATATTTTTTTTTATAAAAACTTCTTATTTTTGTTAGGTGTTCCTCGTAATGATTTTCTAAAAATACATTTAATGATTTTTGAGATAAATTACAAGATGATATATCGGAGATAAATTTAGAATTAATAACGCTAGAAATAAATTTTTTAGGCGGAATTAAATATCCTAATCTCAGACCGGGCATAATAACTTTAGAGAAAGTATTTATATAAAAAACTTTATCGTTGAAATCCATAGATTTTATGGAAGAAGTAGAAATATTATGGTAATACAATTCGGATAAACAATCATCTTCAATAATATAAAAGCTATATTCTTCAGCTAAGTTTAATAATTTAATTTTTTTATCATTGGACCATTTATAGCCGGTGGGGCTCTGAAAATTAGTCATGACATATATATAATCTATTTTTGTTGATCTAAGGAGGTCTTTCAATGCCTCCATATCAAAACCGTCGGCTTGTACAGGGACGGTTTTAATTTTACAGAAATTGGAAAAAGTAGTAATTGCACTGGAATAAGTGGGACTTCCTAAAATAATGGTAGAGCTATTTTTTATTATTCCTTTTTTTAATAGATCCAATCCCTGTTGTGCCCCATTAGTAATTTGAATATCTTTATGAGATATGTCCTTTATCTCTTTTTTTAATAGATTAGCAATATTCTTTCTTAAATTTAAATTTCCTTGAGAATCTTCATAAATAAATAAATCAGAACCATCCTCTAAAAAAAGATCAGAAATAATATTTTGAAATATTTTAGTAGGAAATATTTCTTTATTGGGGGTGGCACTGGCAAAATTAATATTGGAATTTAGTTTAATCTGCCCGCTTTTAAAATTTTCTAAAATTGGTTTTTGCAGGGGATAGGTATCATTTAAATTTATATTTTTAACAAAGGATCCACTTCCTTTTATTTTATAGATATATCCGTCTGTTTCTAAGAGTGAATATGCCTTTAAGACAGTGATATTATTGATTTTAAGTTTATTTGCAATCTGTCGGATCGAGGGTAATTTTTCATTTACTTTAAGTTTTTCAATGAGTATTTCTTTTTTAAAATATGAATAAATTTGTTTGTAGATGTCTGTGTCTTTATTTAGAATTATTTTTATATTCATCAGCTCTCCTTTGTGTTAAAAGTGTTATACACCACTTTTGTATGGATCTTATTGACAAAGTGTATTTTGGGTAATATACTTACTATAAATATACGATAATAATACAGAAAAAACAATAACAGAAATTTTGGTCGGTATAACAGCAGTAAACACTTGTTGGAATTGGTATAACAATTATTTCGATAGAGGAAAGATGAAGTATAACTTTAATGAGGAAATTGATAGAAAAAATAATCATTCTGCTAAATGGTCGGAAATGAAAAAAATTATGGAAGCGATGATCTGTGGCCTATGTGGATAGCTGATATGGACAT
>DAOUPY010000511.1 GCA_030625925.1 Fusobacteriaceae bacterium
GGAAAGAGTAAAAGTTTTAAAGGAGTAAAAATTATGTTATATATAGATGGGATATCCCTAGAAAAATTAAAAAATGAGTTAGACGAAACATTAAGAGGCAGAAAGGTAACTAAAATATTTCAATATTCACCACTGAGTTTATCTATATTTTTAGGAAAACTAAATTTGTACGTCTCAGCTACTCCTAATCTGGCTATATGCTATATAGCTACAAAAAAAGAGGTGGCACCTGATAAACCCATGGGTTTTTCATTGTCCCTCAGAAAATATCTGGTAGGTGCAATTTTAACAGGGGTAGAGCAGTATAAAAATGACAGGATATTACTTTTGTCATTTGAAAAGATCAACGAATTAGGAGTAAAACAAAAAGTTAAATTAATTGTTGAAATTATGGGGAAACACAGTAATATTATATTGGTAGACGATAACTATATGATCTTAGATCTATTGAAAAAGTTTTCCATAGAAGAGAATAAACTGAGATTACTCATGGGAGGAGCGAAATATCAATATCCAATTATTACTGAAAAAGCATCTCCTGCAGCTGTATCCAAGGAGGAGTTTGACAACTATCTAAATGAAAATTCCCTGGTGCAAAATATAGATGGGATAGGAAAACTTACAGCGAAATATCTAACCGATTACAATAGATTTTGTGATTTTATAAAAGAACCTGCATCTCCTACTCTCTATAAAGAAAATGGAATTATCAAATATGGAACTGTATTCAACTTTCCTTTAGAGGGGTACGAAGAGGTTAAATTTGAGTCGATCAATGAGATGATAGATACCTATATATTAGAGACATTAAATTCAGAACAATTTAATAATCAAAAAAGAACTCTGTCTAAAGTTGTAGAGAAGGAACTGAAAAAAAACAAAAAAACTATTAAAAATATAAATAAAGACATAGAAAAATATTCTACCTATGAAAAATATAAAAAAATAGGAGATATTTTGGCGGCTAACCTATATTCATTGAAAGGATATGAAAAGAGTGTTACCCTCTATGATTTTTATGAAGATTGTAATATTGAGATACCTTTAAATCCTCAAAGAAGTTCCAATGAAAATCTGGACAATTACTATAACCTCTATAATAAACATAAAAGGGGGTTCCAGCATAGCGGTGAAAGGTTAGAGACTATTAAATCTGAAATTATATATTTAGAATCTATCTTATCTTTTATAAATCACGCTCAGGACAAAAAAACCTTGGAAGGTATTGAAGAGGAATTGATAGCTAATAAGTACCTCAGAAAGATAGTAAAAACAAAGAAGAAGAAAAAGATAGCTAAGATCATGCCTCCTACAACGGAGATAGATGGATTCACGGTATATTATGGGAGAAATAATATAGAGAATGAATATGTGACATTTAAAATAGGAGACAGGCACGATCTTTGGTTTCATGCTAAAAATGTTCCCGGAAGTCACCTGATAGTCAAGACGAACGGGGAAGAAATATCTGATGAAACTTTCTATAAAGTAGGAGAATTAGCCAGCCAGCATTCTAAAATAGGGCAGGGAGAAACCATTCGAATAGATTATTGTCTAAAAAAATATGTGAAGAAAATAAAGGGAGCAAAACCCGGATTGGTAATTTATTCCAATGAGAAGTCGGTATTTGTGAAGAAGGGATAGAAAGAACCTGACCCTCTCTCGCCCTTCGGGCACTCTCTCCCTCGTAGGGAGAAAGAAAAATGAACTCAC
>DAOUPY010000081.1 GCA_030625925.1 Fusobacteriaceae bacterium
TATTTTCATTTTTAATCTACTAAACTTGATGCAAATTACTGTCCGAATTTATAGCAGAGTTCCTTGCTTTCACGGTTTAAATTCCAATTAACTTTTATTTCTTCATTGACTAATTTTAAAGAGGTGAAATTTAAATTTTCATTGATAATATCTAAGTTTTTTGCATTACAGTATCTTACTAAAACTATTTTTCATCTCTTATTAGGTAGGAGTTGAAAGAAGTTCGGCGAGGAATATCTAATTCCTCACCATGAAATTTAGTAATATATTGATCAACTACTCAAACTCATTTGATACTTTTACTGACATCAACAAATTTTTTCATATTATTTTCTCCTTGATATTTCTTATATTTTTTTAATAACTTTTTCCACCTAAGTGGTGTCTGATAAGTATGAGCAAATGATAATAATATTTTTTTCATTTCTTTCCTTAAATAATAAAATAAAAGACCTCCCGACTGTACGACTATTACAGTTAGGAGGTCTTTTATTTTTTATATAAAAAGAGTATTATTAAAGTGTAGCATTAATTTTAAAAATTTAAAATTACATCTTGATCTTCAATTAGAAAATAGGTTATAGTAAATTTTTTTAACATGATAGAATACAAAAAATTAGGAGGATTAAATATGGTATTAAAAAAAATTAAGGAAAATAGGTTAGATGAGATTACAATTTTAGAAGTTTATAATTTAAGAAAAATCGATATTATAGAAATACTAGATTTTAAAGAAGTTGAGTATAAAAAGAGTTTGAAAAAAGATGATCTTTTAAAACTTACTGAATTATTAAGTTTAATAGAGCCTTTAGTTGAAAAACGAAATAAATTTTTAAAAGAAACACATGAAAAAGAAAAAAAAGAACAAGAAAGACTAGATAAGTTACCTAACAAAGTAATTAATATAGAATTAGAAAATGAAATCAAAGGAACTATAATAGTAGAAATTAGAGGAGAAAAAATTACTAGATCAATAAGAAGACTTTATGATTGGTATAACAGTATTAAAACGAATCTACATATATTTTCTTATGGTGGCAAAAATTATATTATTTGTGAAAAGACTAAAAAATTTATATAAAAATTAAAATATATATACAATGATAAACTTTAAACTAAGTAATACAGAGTAAGGAAAAGAGCTACTGGAGCTAATAAACTATTATGAAGTAGATTAAAAAAAAGAAATTAGAAGAGGTAGGAGTATATTATCTGTAATTTAAATAGTAAATTATTTTGAATTGCAGGTTAAATAAAAAAATCCTTCTATTAATTACCAAATAATACTGTTGTATTAAAGTGATTAAGAGAAGGATTAGAAAGTGCAAAATTATTTATTTTATCTAAAATATAGTCTTATCCTATAAAAAAAATTAGCTATCTTATATTTTATAAGGTAGTTTTTGGTTTCTTTAAATTTTTTCCATGATCCATCCTTTAATCTGGAGGGACCTGCATTATAGGCTACTAAAACTTTTTCAATGTCACCATTATACCTGTTCATAAGATAGTGAAGATAGAGGGTTCCAATTTTAATATTATACACAGGGTCCAGTAACATCTTTTCAGAATAGGGAAGGTCGTGAGATGCTGCCATCCACTGACCTGTAGGAGGCATAATCTGCATAAGACCCATGGCTCCCTTATGGGAAATCACACCTTCCCTGAAGTTGCTTTCGATCTTAATAACTGAATAAATAATCTCTCTGTCTATCCCGTATTTTTTAGATATTTTATTTATTTCTCCATAATAATTTAAGGGAAAGAAAGAACTCACTCCTACTGACCCTGTAAATATAAGAAAAATTAATGTATAGATATAGATTCTTTTCATATTACTCTCCGAAATTAAAATCAGTCTGCCTTAAAGATTCATATAAAACAATAGCTGCTGAATTTGAAAGGTTCAGCGATCTTCCCATCTTAATCATTGGAATGGTGATACAAGTTTCTTTGTTTTTTTCCAAAATTTCAACAGGAACTCCTCTAGATTCAGGACCGAATACAATAAAATCATTTTCTTTATATGTAACATCTGAATATCTTTGAGTAGTCTTAGTTGTAGCAAAATAAAATTTAGATTCAGGATAAGCAGCCATTAATTCGTCTAAACTATTCCATTCGTGCAGGTCGATATGCTGCCAGTAATCTAAACCTGCTCTCCTGATTTGTTTTTCATCCAAGGAAAACCCAAGGGGTTTAATAAGGTGCAGTGATGTATTTGTAAGGACACAACTCCTACCTATATTTCCTGTGTTGTATGGTATTTCAGGTTCCATTAAAACTATATTCATAAATTTACTCCTCTTTTAGTATTATTTTTGTCCATTTTGAATAATCTGATGTTATGGAGAACTTAAAACCTAATTTGGTAAAGACCTCTTTAGCTATTGTAAGACCTAAGCCGGTTCCATAAATTTTAGAGGAGTAAAAAGGAATGGTAACCTCTTCTATCCTGTGTTTTTGTATGCCAACTCCATTATCTTTGATACTGATCTTATTTTTACCGTTTGCAGAAAGGATGATAGTAATAAAACGATCGTTTTTATTGTAATCACAGTTTTCAATGGAATTTTTAAACAGGTGGTAAAAGGCTGTAATGACCTTTTCCCTGTTAAATGTAATTTCAATATCATTCTCTATAATCATATAAGTTTTGATATTAGATTTCTTTAAATGCAGATTTAGCTTTTGAAGGACTTCCCTGATAAGGTGGGAAAGGTAAAAAGTAGTTGATTTATTTTTAATATTTTCATCTTCGCTGGAATAGTCGCCGATATCTTCACAAAGTTTGATAACCTTATCGGATTCCTTGAGAATATAATCTAAATAAAGTTCAATTTTTTTAGGATCGTTTAATTTCTTTTTAGCTAAAGACGCAAAACCAACAATAGATGAAATGGGAGTCCTCAGTTCATGGATGATAGAATTTGCAAAGGAACCTACGGTTTTTAATCTGATGTCCTCTGCTTCAAAATCTTCTAATTCCCGTGTGTGTATATAGAGGGAAAAATTATATTTAAATAACTCTAAAATATGCATCTCCTGCACACTGAATTCACAGGGAACCTTGGATTCTCTGTCGAGGATAAAACATCCATAATATGTATTTTCATAATTTATGGGGATGATGGTGAAGTTCTTAAATCTGTTCAGCAATCCATAATTTTCATGAAAATCCAGCTCACTTAGATTTGTTTGTATCTCTACACTTTTCAACATTTTTTCTATAGGAGTTCCATAAAAATTAATCTCCTTCTCAAGATTAGTTGAGATAAATTCTACCTCATCTTTCTTTAATTTTTTCATATCAAAATATGAATTTAGGTGTTTTAAATTTCGATTCCATCTATCGTATTTAAGAAAATATCCTTCTGAGTAGCCTAGATCTAATTTTTCGACTAAATTTAAGAGGATAAAAAATACAACTTTTTCAGTATTTTTTTCCTTATGAATTTTAGAAGCTATAGTTTCTAAGGAACCTAAATAGGAATCCATCGATGAGTTTTCCAAGTTTTTAAACATAAAAATCAATCCTTTTTGTTTAATAGATTTCGATAATCTGCTGCACTTATCTTACCATTTTTAATGCCGGCTATCTTAGAAAAACTAGGCTTAGAAGCTAGAATATATCCGCTATTCAAGGAATTTATGTGGGTTATGGCAATAGCCAAAGCATCGGCGGCATCATCTGGCTGGGGGATCTTTGAAAGTCCCAAAATTCTTTGAACCATTAATTGAACCTGTTTTTTTTCAGCCCGGCCGTATCCTGTTATTCCCATCTTTATCTGTAATGGGGTAAATGAGACTTGGGGAATATTATTTTGTTCTCCACAGAGGACTATTACCCCTCTGGCCTGCCCAACGGAGATAACGGTTTTAGCATTTTTAAAATAAAAAAGATCTTCTACAGCCATATGGGTAGGAGAATATTTTTTTAAGATATCATCTAATTCGTTGTAGATAGCAGAAATCCTTTTTTCCATGGGAAGATCTTTGGAGGTATATATGCAGCCATAATCTACCACCTTATATTTACTTCCAATATAGTCTATAATTCCAAAACCAACAATAGCTGTTCCTGGATCTATTCCAATTACTCTCATTCTTACTCCTCATGTTTAAACCAGGTTATAGAGCGAAAAGCATATGAAATGCTTCTGTTTATATATTTATTTTAATTTTGTATATTAAATCTTATCATAAATTATAATAAAATTCTATAAATATAAAAGGAAGTTTCAATAACAATAGTATAGTATTGATACCTATAAAATATATAAAGAGGAGGCAAAAATGAACATTTCAAATTATTTGAAAGAAATAGGTCACTATCCCCTCTTGACTAGAGATGAAGAGATTGAGATCTCTAAACATATATTAGAGGGAGATGTAGAAGCACAAGATCGGTTGATAACGGCTAATCTGAGATTAGTTGTAAGTATAGCCAAAAAATATACTAAATTAGGAGTCCCTATTCAAGATTTGATTCAAGAGGGAAATATAGGATTGATGAAAGCTGTTGAAAAATTTGATTATACCATGGGGAAAAAATTTTCCACCTATGCAACTTTCTGGATAAAACAAAGTATTTTGAGATATATATCCTCTAATAAGGGTGTTATTAGATATCCAGTATACATATATGATAATTTAGCTAAGATAAAGAAATTTATGACAAGATATAAATCAAAATACGGCTGTGAACCCAGCCTGGAGGATATCTCAGAAAAAACAGAATTGAAGGTAAAGGATATAAAGAGATACCTAAAATTAAATGATGTGACCTTTAATTCCCTGGATGATTCCTACGGGGAAACTGGTGATCTGCACAGTATGATTGCAGATAAAAATGGTTATATAGAAGAAAATTTAATCCTTGAAAGTGACAAGGAAAAATTATTAAAAACTTTGGATATCTTAGGAAAAAAAGAAAGAGAAATAATAATATATAGGTTTGGTTTGTTGGACAATGAAGTTTTAACTTTGGATATCTTGGGAAAAAAAATGAATTTGACCAGAGAAAGGATAAGACAGCTGCAAATTCGCGCCTTGAATAAACTAAAAATATATTTACAATATAATAACTAGGGGTGGTTTCTATGAGAAAAATATATATACTGGATACAAATGTACTTATTCATGATCCTAAGGCTATGACAAACTTTGAAGACAATGATGTGGTTTTACCTATCTATGTGATTGAGGAGATAGATAAGCTAAAAAAAGAAAGTGGAAATAGAGGTGCTTCAGCAAGGATAGCAGCCAGGTTTATAGATGATCTTCGCTCCAAAGGATGTTTGGCTAAAGGGGTAGAGATGGAAAATGGAATATTTTTTAGAGTAGAAACCAAGGGAGATACTACAGAGCTTCCGACTTCTTTGAGGAGAGATATAGTAGATAATCGGATTTTGGCAATAGCACTCTATATAAAGAACAAAGATAAGGATAAAAAAGTAGTCCTAGTTTCAAAAGATGTCAATATGAGGATAAAAGCAGATTCTATGGAAATACATGTAGAGGATTATAAGAGTGACAAGATGGATCTAGAGGAACTATATACTGGAGATATGGATGTAGAAGTAGAGGCAGAGATTATTAAAAAATATGAGAAATCCGGCAGAATTAAATATGTGGAGATTATGTCGGAAGAGCCTTCAGCCAACTGTTTCGTGAGTATGAAATACAAGGAGAAAATTCTATTTGGAAGGTACAACAAGAAGACAAAACGGATAGAAAGAATGACCTATGGAGATGTCAGTGTATGGGGAGTTCGAGGCAGGAATGAGGAACAAAATTTTGCACTGGATCTTTTAATGGATGAAGATATCAAGGTGGTTACCTTAGTTGGAAAAGCAGGAACTGGGAAAACTTTGTTAGCAGTAGCTTCAGGCTTGGAATTAGTAGTTGAGAGAAGTAAATATAAGAAATTATTTATAGCAAGACCTATAGTTTCAATGGGTAAGGATCTGGGTTATCTTCCTGGAAGTGAAAAAGAAAAACTAAAACCTTGGATGCAGCCTATTTTTGATAATATAGATTTTTTAGCCGCTGCTAAGGAGGAGAAGGCAGGAGAAAAGGTAATAGCAGGATTAGAAGCTTTGGGATTATTAAAAATAGAAGCACTGTCCTATATAAGGGGGAGGAGTATCCCGGCAGGATTTTTAATCATAGATGAAGCACAAAATTTAACGCCCCATGAAATAAAAACTATAGTTACAAGGGCAGGAGAAAATACAAAGATAGTATTTACAGGTGACCCATATCAAATAGATAATCCATATCTCGATACAGAGAGTAACGGACTCACTTATTTAGCCGAAAGATTTAGAGATGTGAGTATATCAGGACATATCATATTGAGAAAAGGTGAAAGATCAGAGTTAGCCGAATTGGCAGCCACATTATTATAGCCCCCCTTTTAACCTCCTATAGATTGATATAGGAGGTTTTTTTATGAATGCCATGAATCATATTAATTTTTGAAACCGCTAATATTGCTAATTGTCACGAATGAAACCTTGTTTAGACATAGATTAATAGGATTTCAAATCTAATTAACACAGATTTAAATTTTTTTCAACACAGAGGCTCTGAGTCCGCTGAGATTCACAGAGTTTTTTTCTGAGTTCCTTTGGGTTCTCTGTGTTTCTGTCTTGTATCTTTTGACCTTAATTTTTAATTGTATTTATATTCTCCTTTTGCTATAAATTCACTGGGACCAGTCATATAGACATCATCTTTAACTTCTATAATCAGGTCGCCTAAAGTCAGATGAACAATAACTTTAGAGCTTAGGTATCCTAAGAGTTCTCCTATAACTACACTAGCACAGGATCCTGTGCCACAGGCTAAGGTATGCCCTGCTCCTCGTTCCCAAGTATCCACAAGAATCTCATCAACATCTAAAAATTGAACAAAATTTACATTGGTTTTTTCAGGAAAGAACGGGTTGTTTTCAATGGCTTTTCCAACTTCTACCAG
>DAOUPY010000361.1 GCA_030625925.1 Fusobacteriaceae bacterium
AGATTCTATAAAAACTACTATCCCTATAAAATATGCCAGAAGCATAGTTCCTCGTCTTGATTTTATTATCCCTTTTTTCTTTGTCAGATAATCGACAAATCCTTGTACACCTCCAGAAACTTGGATCAAGGTCATGATCCCGCCGATTAAAAATACAAATATCAATGTTTTGGTAGCCCAGCCTTCACTAAACACATCTACTATTCCATTTAAACTCTGATTTAATGAAGAGATCAGATTCCAGTCTGTTAAGATAAGATTACAAAAGACTATCCCTAAAAATAAAGATATTACCACCTGCCCTGTAGTTATAGCCAAAATTATGGTTATAATTGGGGGGATGATGCTTAAAATTCCATATTCCATTTCATTCCTCCTAGGTTATTATTAT
Organism: Fusobacteriaceae bacterium; assembly: GCA_030625925.1. GTDB lineage: Bacteria > Fusobacteriota > Fusobacteriia > Fusobacteriales > Fusobacteriaceae > Psychrilyobacter. The sequence continues at coordinate 392 of DAOUPY010000361.1, forward strand.
TTACTAAAATAGTGTAACATTAGTTTTTTAGTTTAGAAAGTATCAATCAGTTCAAAGAAGTGTTCATAAAAATCATAAGATCTCTTATGGATACTGGAGGTTTAGATGTTATGTTGTTCATGTTTTTTGAATTTTTAAATCATGAAAACTTGCAGAGATCTTAGAGGGATAGGAACTGTAATATAAAATTTAAACACATAAAAAATCAAAAAGTGTCGCGGCGACACTTTTTTTATTGTCTAGGAAATTATACCAGCAAGTGGCATCACCAAAACACTAGTAGTTTACTTTATAACCATAGAATTTTGCGATAAAAATTATGAACGTTATATGTATTTTGATTTAGGTTCCATGGGAGATATCTATTGGGGGTACTTATTTAGTCTATCCAAACAGCAAAGAGAGAAACATTTTAGTTTTAATGTACCGGGTTCCCCCTAATTGGGATAAGACTGTCTATAAAACTTTTCCATATAGCGATATTAAAAAACACGACTATCTTTTTGAGAGTGATGGAAAACAGATGTTTATAGATGAACTAAATGAGGATTTTTCTTGTATTGGAAGGGTAGAATTTAATTTGAATCCTATAAAAAGCTGGATACAGAATAAAGATAAAAAAAACAGTCTATTAGCCAAAGAAGACCCCTTCAAAAAATTTGATAAGATGAATTCTGGAGATTCCAAGGAAGGTTTAAAGAAAATAGATGGGGATATAATAAAGTTTATCTCAGATAGATGTGGAAATTATTATACAATGGTACGGGTAAAAGGAAGAGGACTTACTTTAACGGCAGAATATATTGGCGAAACAAATGCCGAAAGAAAAAAAAGAGAACGAAGGTCAAAAGAATACGAAAGAAAAAGGAAGGAAAGAGTCAGAAGAGCAGGCTGCGATAAATGATCTGTCCAGACTGCAGAGCAGATGGGAAGGAAAAAGAAAAAATATTAAAGGAGAGTGTAGAAACTATATAATGAAAAAATATGGTTTAGAAACCTCTGGAAAATATCTACTAGAAGTAAAAAACGAGTATGGAGATGGAAGTTATGATTATTATTTCCAAACTTTAAAAGTGGCTAAAATAGATATAAGGGTCCCGATAAGTGCCATTTCACAAAAAAAATTAGAACGAGAAGGTCTGCATGCTCGTGATACTAAAGATAAGATTACATATACATATGATGAAAATAATAAACTAATTACAGAGGAAAGAAGAGAACGATATGGTAGAACAAAAAAACTACGTATAAATATGATATCCATAATAATCTCATTGAAAAATATATGAATGGTAGTTATGAAAAGTGGGAAAAAACTACTTATAAATACAATAGAGAAAATAATATGATTGAAGAATACCAAAAGGGGAAAAGTAGATATCGTAAAAGAGACACCCATGAGTACAAAGTTATAAAATTAAGGGATGCATATAGAAAGAAAGAATTATAAGTTTGTTTTATTTTTTATGGTATAATAAGAAATAAAAAATTAAAGGAAGTGATTGTATTGAGTATTATATTAGATCAAGAGATGAGAGAAAAATTAGATAGAAGAGTTATAGCGATCAGTGAGAAGATCAGTGAATTAGGTTTTGATTTAGAGGAAGATATGAAAGAATTAGTGGAGATGAGAGAGGATATCGCCGAACTAATCTTAACAACAAAATTAAAGAAAATAGAATACTTTGTTGAAAAAGAAGGAAATGGAGTAGGATTCTACTTAGGAGATTTACAAATAACTTTTTTTGTAGAATATGGAGAAGATGAAGAGGGACCGTATTATGAAGCTACAGCAGAGATCTTAGAGGGATAGGATCTGTAATATAAAATTTAAACATATAAAAAAAGCAAAAAGTGTCGTCACGACACTTTTTGCTTTTTTTATATGTTGCAATATATTTATATCTCTGCAATTTCTCTTTTTAAATTTGACTTCCTTTTTAGAGCTTTAAATTCCTTGACCACAAAATGTGATGTGATTACAGCCAGGGTAAAATCTGTAATGGGAGCAGCTAACCAAACCCCGTTTACACCATAGTATTTAGGTAAAAAATATAGGAGGGGCAGCATAAGGAAAAACTGACGGATAATATTTATAGCTGTGGTTATTTTGGCCTTTCCAACCGTCTGAAAATAACTGCTGCCAATCATATGAAATCCCATAAAGAGGGTCATACTGAAAAATATTTTAGTTGCATTTATTGTCAGATCCAATAATGTTTTGTCATTGTTGATAAATGGTGAAATTAATATATGGGGCATAAATATAGCCATAATAAATCCTATGGCTGAAATACTGATAGCCACTAAAAGAGATAGTTTATACGTCTCCCTTACCCTTCTATAATTTTTAGCACCGTAATTGTATCCTAATATGG
>DAOUPY010000429.1 GCA_030625925.1 Fusobacteriaceae bacterium
GAATAAAGTTGAAAAAATTAATAATGTTGTTTTTCTTGGTGAGTTTCATGTGTTTCGGAGAAGAGAAGGTAGAAACTCAAAAATCATATGAAGTTGTTCAGAGAGAAGAAATTGATTTTTTAAAGACTCAGTTGATGAAATCCAATAATAAGATAGATGATTTGAGTAAAAAGATTGATAAACTAGAATATAAAGAAGAAAATAATTTTACTTCAACTTATAGTGTAGATCAGATCTACCAAAATTCAATGCAATATTATGATAGAACTATATATCATGTTAAATGGATAGCAGGTATAGCTGGTGCAATAATATCATTATTATTGGCTGGTTTATTGGGGTCAACGTGGCATATAAAGAATAAGAACGATGAACAATTAAAAAAGGAAAAAGAAAATATAACCAAAGAATTGGATAAAAGAATGGAAAGAATGTTAACAGAGAACAAAGAACTGAAAGAAAAAATAGCAGAACAAGAAGAAGATGTTAAAAGAAAAACTTTAGAATTGGATAAAAAGATAGAAGAATCAGAGATAAATATTGAAGTTGTGCAGATATTAACTGACTCGCGAGTTGTAGATAGAGAAAGGGCATTTGAGAATTTAATAGAACGATATCCAAATTTATCTAGTGTATATATGCATTATGGTAATTATTTTTATAGAGATAGAAGAGAATATGATGAAGCTATAAAATGGTATAAAAAAGCATTAAAAATAGATACTACTAATAGTGAAATTTATTCATGGATAGGAATCAGTAATGAAAAGTTAGGTGATAGGAACATAAATAATAGAAAGGAAAATTACGAAAAAGCATTAGAAAATTATAAAAAAGCAATAAAAATAAACCCAAATGCTGAGGAATTTAAAATAGTTAAAGAAAGAATAGGAGAAATAGAAGAGAAATTAAAAGAATTAGAAGAAAATAAGAAGAAAAGTTAGTTTTTTTAGTTTTCGCCTTTAGGGCGAGATCATTTCTTGTCTTGAAACAAGAAAAAGATCCAAAGAAATTCAAGACTCCTAAAAAGTCTTATTTAAAGTAAGTCAAACAAAAGTTGAGCTTTATACAGCTCCAGTCCTCACTACGTTGTGGAACTTAATATGTGTGACGCTCCAGTAGAATAATTAAGAGAAGCAAGATAGACTTAAGGAGTCGGAAAATCAGATATTTTGAACTACAATAAAAAATCCTAACTTTAAAAACGACATTATAAAAATTATGTAAATAGAATACGGAAAGAAAAAAGAAATTAGCCCCATTAAAAAAATTATGTTAAATGAAGTATTGTAATTATTTTATAAAAATATTCGATTGTCTGAACGAAGTGAGTTTCGATTTTTTATAAATAATTAGATATGGAATAATAATTTTTTTACGGGTGTCCTTTCTTGATTCCGTTCTTTGGAAAAGCAAAGAATGAATGGAGGAATTTATGTACAAAAACTTATACAATAAAATAGAAAATTTGAATATTAAGGGTGTAGGAGAAAAAACTATAGCTGCCTTAAAAAATCTGGGTATAAACACCATCATGGATTTGATATATTTCTTCCCTCGAACCTATGAGGACAGATCCAATATAAAAAAAATAGGAGAGATCAGATCGGAAGAATATGTGGTGGTCATTGGAAGGATCATCTCTGTGGAAAACAGGAAAACAAAAACACGTAAAACCATGACAGTCGCTCGTATTACTGACGGGACAGGGATGCTGGATATGGTTTGGTTTCAGATGCCGTATCTAAAGAAAAGTCTTCAAATAGGAGAGGAATATGTATTTATCGGGAATGTGAAGAGGGGATATAACTTTCAGATTATGGGGCCGGAATACAGAAAATATAGTGGGAAATTAAGTGAGGAGATAAAACCTATCTACAGCAGTAACAGGAATTTATCTCAAAACGGGTTACGAAAAATAATAAGGGATACAATAAAAAAATATATTCCCCTTATAGAAGAAAATGTACCCAAAGAAATCTTGGAAAAATATAAATTGATGGGAAGAAAGGAGGCAATCCTAAAAATTCACATGCCAAAAAACCTGAGGGAGATAGAGGCAGCTAAAAATAGGATGGCTGTAGAAGAACTCCTAATCTTAGAATTAGGAATCCTGTCTAAAAGATTTCAATTGGATGCCGATAATAGCTCTAAATATAAGTTAAATGATGACAGACATATGGTGAAAAAATATCTGAACAGTCTGGGATTTGAGCTCACAGGAGCACAAAAAAAAGTAATTACAGAAATATATAAAGATCTATC
>DAOUPY010000573.1 GCA_030625925.1 Fusobacteriaceae bacterium
GCATATATTCCCATTAATATTGCTGTCACATCAGAATAACCAATTACAATTTTAGGATCTTTTATAAAAGCCTCGTAGTCTATATAAGGCAGTAAAGAGTTCGAGTTAGATCCTCCAATTGTAGACATAATACATCTTACTTCTGGATCTCTTATTAATTCATTCAGTTCCTCGGCTCTTTCTTCGATAGTTCCTGATCTATAAAAATCACTTTTTCCAGTAAGTTTTCCTTCTATTATTTTAAATCCTTTTTTCTCTAAGAACTCTTTTCCTCTATTATATCTTTTAGGTGCAATTTTTGTTATAGGAGTAGAGGGTGAAAAAATCCCAATACCGTCACCTTTTTTTAATTTAAACTTCATAGTAATCCTCCTAATTAATGGTCTTATATCTTTTATAACTATTATGATAACAAGAATATATTAAATTTTACAACCACTTTTAATTTTTTGTTGATTGTATAATCGAAGATTCTATGAAATTTTTTTTAGCTTTTCCTTCAAGTTTATCTGACTTTACATTATTTAATATGTGTAAAAAATAAATAAATTTCTAAAATTAACAAAAAAATTAAGTAATGATGATTTTTTAAAACCATGGGATCGCAAATTCTATTTTTAGGAACAATAAAACCATTAAAAAATAAAGAATTTAAGATCCATAGAAGTGTAAAGGATCTTTTTAGGAGCGCAAATTTCGTTTTAAGGATCAAATTTTTTTTAGATAATAAAATATAAAATTCCTCTAGGGTTATTCCCAGGGGGGGGATTTATCCTCCCCACCCTTCCTGGATAGATATTAGCCGATCCCCTCCTACTTTAAAAACCATAGATCCTTATAGTTAGACAGATATCAAAGATCTTTCTTCATTCCAGGCAATTTTATTAAAAAAAATCCTAAAAGTTAAAAGTTCTAAGGATAAAAATTAAAAAAATCATAGGTGTATAATTTTTTATACAAATGTTGACTTTTCGTATAAAAAGTTATATAGTTTTAAAAAGGAATATAGTTTTTAATTTTTTTAAATTATATCTAAAAGGAGGGTT
>DAOUPY010000476.1 GCA_030625925.1 Fusobacteriaceae bacterium
CAAAGGGTTCGGTAAAGATAGATGGTTTAATGCAAGAGGCTAGTAATCACAAAAAGAAAGATATAGTAGCATTTAGACAAAAAACATCCATGGTATTTCAAAACTATAATTTATTCAAGAATAAAACAGCTTTAGAAAATATAACAGAGGCTCTGACGATAGTAAAAAAAATAGACAGAAAATCAGCTGATAAAAAAGGAAGAGAGATCATAAAAAAAATAGGATTAGAAGGAAAAGAAGATTTTTATCCTAAAGAACTCAGTGGTGGGCAGCAACAAAGAATAGGAATAGGGAGAGCCATGGCCCTGGAAAATAAACTGATATTACTGGATGAACCTACATCAGCTTTAGATCCTGAATTAGTAGGAGAGGTTCTAGATCTCATAAGATTATTGGTTTCTGAGCATATAAGTATGATAATAGTAACCCATGAAATGAAATTTGCCAGGGAAGTATCTGACAGGGTAATATTCATGGAGGATGGAATAATTGTAGACGAGGGGACTCCTAACGAAATTTTAGTATCTCCTAAAAATAAGAGGATAGAGACATTTTTGGGAAAAACCTCATAGAGTAAAATAATTGCAATACTGAATATTAAGGGGTTGCCTTAGTAAAAGATAGTCCCCGGAACTGTCTTTTATTTTTGTTTAGAAAATTATAAAAGTAAATCTCGTTAAAGGTTTACAATATTATACCAAAAAACCCCCAAGATGGGGGCAGGAGTTAAAAAGCACTAGCTATTTATTTTAGTAATCTTTGAGGAATAATTTCATTTTCTATCATTTTTTCATAACTTTGACGTTTGACCAATAAATCTGCTTGTCCCTCTTTGCATAGAACTACTGCAGGAGTGACATTTTTATTGTAATTATTTGACATAGAATATCCGTATGCTCCAGTTGAGAATGTAGCTAAGATGTCTCCTCTTTTTGGTTTTGGTATTTTTGCATCTGTAATTAAAATATCTCCTGATTCACAGCATTTTCCACAAATAGAAGCAGTGTAATCTTTTTTATCTATTGCTCTATTTGCCAAGATCACCTCATATTTTGACTGGTAGAGTGCCACCCTTAAATTATCAGTCATTCCACCATCTATAGAAATGTAATTTTTAACATTGGGGATTTCTTTTATATTTCCAACTTTATAAAGAGTGACTCCAGCCTCTCCTACGATACTTCTTCCGGGCTCAATGACTATGACAGGTCTGGTAAAACTATGTTCTTTGCAGAATTCATCAATCTTCTTCATAATAGGTTCTAAAAAATATCTATATGGTTTTTTCTCATCGCTTTTTAGATATTTAATTCCGAAACCACCGCCTACATTTAATTCTGTTATGTCATATTTATATATTCTTCTTGTTTCCTGCATCAATAAAAATACTACATCGAGAGCTTTTAGATATGCTTCATTTTGAAAAAGTTGACTTCCTATATGAAAGTGGAAACCAATAAAGTTTATATGGTCTGAGTCAATGCCAGCTTTTATTGCAGGATATATTATTTCTTCATTCAGTGGAAATCCAAATTTTGAATCCTTCTGAGCTGTTTGAATATATTTATGGGTTTCAACTTTAACATTTGGTGTTATTCTGTAAATGACCTTTACTTTTTTATTCATTTCCCTGCAAATGGATTCTAAAAATTTAAGCTCATCTGGATTGTCTACAATTATTCTTCCAATATTGTATTCTAAAGCTGCTCTTATTTCCTCTTCTGTCTTATTGTTTCCATTAAATTCTATCATTTCTGGGTCGATATTTGCTTTTATTGCTGTATAAAGCTCCCCTCCGGATACGACATCTATTCCTAAGCCTTCTCTTTGAAGTAGCTTGCAGAATCCAGTAGTTAAAAAAGCTTTTGCAGCATACATAGCTCTTGTGTTGGGGTATTTGTTTAAAAAATCTTCTCTTATTTCCTTACATTGATTTGAAATAACTGTTTCGGAATAAGCATATAGAGGCGAACCAA
>DAOUPY010000449.1 GCA_030625925.1 Fusobacteriaceae bacterium
TAGGAATATTTTTATTTCACGCTCTCTTTATTGTTTCTCCACAGGCTGGACAAAATATTTTTAATAATGCAGCCTTAGGTGAATATTTTAGAAGTTTTATAGCTTATGGAACCATTGCTCTTGCTATAATTATTAACTTAAAAAAAAATAAATATAATCCTTCTTAAATCACATAATCAATCTAAATTAAATCTTGATACGAAATTTGTAATTCATTAGAAAAATAAAAACTACTCTCGATTATATTTGAGAGCAGTTTTTATCTTAACTTTATTTTTTTATCTTACCATCTGTTTTATCCTAACGGCACTCTTTAATTTTATATATGTAAAGAAACTCTTAGGATTGTAGTTAGCAAATTCACTTTTTTTATATTCTACATAGGTTCCATTGTATACACAGACTCGAAAATACTGTTCCGCTACCTCTCTATTAAAAATTTCTGACTTATACCTTCCAGTAAAGTTGTTTGCAGTCATTAATTTATGAAGCCATTTTTCAATACTTCTTTTGGTATACTTAAAATGTTTTAAAGTAGAAGAGAGAGCTATCTCAGCATGGATATCCAGTTCATCTTCATTATATTCAACACCTAAATAATCCAGTCCCAGGATATATATTTTCTTCATCACTCTTATCCTGTCACTCATCCTTTTCAGTGCCTGATTGGTTACACTGCTGGAAACTATCCTGTATCTTAATAATTTTTTTGAAATATTTACGATCTTATGATCTTTGGCTATCTCCATCCACAATCCATAATCTTCTGTAGCCTTATATTCATCCCTGTATCTATAGTTATTTTCTAACAACACGTTTTTTCTCATTATTACAGCCGGGTGCATTATTGGGCTTTCAAATAGGAGTTTGCATCTGATTTCACTGTATCTTGTAGGAAAATCTGTTGGTTTTTTTATCATAGGTTTATCAGATAAAAACATCACCCCATTAGATCCTGCCACTGCCACATCATCATTTTTTTCCATAAAGTTCACTTGAGTTTCTATCCTGTCTTTTTCCGCTATATCATCAGCATCCATCCTGACAATATACTTCCCTCGAGCTATCTCTATTCCTTTATTCAGAGTTTTTATAAGTCCCATATTCTCAGTATTGTGAACCAATTTTATTCTTTCATCTTCATAGGATTCAATCATGTTTACACTTGAATCTGTAGATCCGTCATTTATTATCAAAAACTCAAATTCCTCATAAGTTTGATCTAAAATACTATCCATTGTCTCCTTTAAAAATTCACTTGCATTATATACAGGCATTAATACCGTTACCATCATCACAATCTCCCCCTCTATAACCTATCAAATAATTCTTCGTATTTTTTCACCGATCCAATTACACTAAATTTTTTTACCGTCTCATAAGAATTCTTTATTAGATTTTCTTTTAAATTTCTGTTATCTAAAAGGAGTTCCATCAATCTAGCCATCTCTCTATAATCTCCTACCTCACAAAGCAAACCTGTCTTTCCATCTAAAATTACATCTTCCGGCCTAGCCATGGATTTTGTAGAGATCACAGGGATTTTACAGGCCATGGCTTCTACCAATACCATCCCAAAGCCTTCGGTTTTCGAAGATAATAAGAATCCATCACATCTGGATATATATTTAAATGGATTGATTTGATGTCCTATAAAATCAACCCGGTCTTCTAATTTTAAATTTTTAACCAGTTCACGATGTTTTTCTTCCTCAGGTCCCTCTCCAATTATAAGCAGTTTTACACTTTTATCCTTTATTTCATTTAAGGCACGTATCATAATATCTTGAGTTTTTTCCCACGATAACCTTCCTATTGTGGTAAAAACTTTATGATTTCCATCCAGCCACTTGTGGGATACCTCTTCCTTTGACATCTTTATCATATTTTCATCTACCACAGGATTGTTTATGATTTCAATTTTATCCTCTCTTAATTTTACCCTAGATATTTTTTTAGTCAAGTCAATACTTCCACGATTTATCCCTACGACCTTATCTGCCATGGGGTAAAACCATTTAATTATTTTTTTTCTGACTGCAGTTCTATCTATGGCATGGAGGGAAAATATCACCTTGCTTTTCATCTTAAATATTTTTTTAGCCAGCAGGATAGTCAGATTATTTATACAT
>DAOUPY010000562.1 GCA_030625925.1 Fusobacteriaceae bacterium
ACCCTCTTTAAAGTTATTTTATATTCTTTCTTCAAATTAGGAGCTATAAATTCATCGTAATATTTATTGATCTCCTTACTCCCGCCCCACATTGTTATGGACACAGTCTGACCATCAGCATTTTTTTTGATCTCTTCCCAAGTCATATTCAAAACATCTTTTTTCGACGTTTCTTCTTTTTTCCCACAGCCTGCCAATAAAAAACTCACCAGCATCAATAAAAATATTAATTTTTTCATCTCTTCCCCCTGTAAATAAATGTATTCTTTCCACCATTATAGCATAGTTACAGCCTTCTATTCCGAATGTTTTTTATTCCTCCTTTAAAATAAACCTCCATATTATCATCGATAAAATAACATTTTTCACTCTTATTTTCACCTATTTAAAATCAATTTCTCTGGAAATCAATTTAAGAATTAAAATAACATTTGCCCACCAGAGGCGGGCAAACTCCTTAACTTTAAACAGATCTAATATCCCAAAAGTTTAATCATTTAATTTTTATTTTTGAAGTTCCATTTTTTTTTTGATAATCTTCGTTAGAACCATAAGACCCATAAAGATCAGTGATGCTATGATTGAATATTTAAAGACTATAGCCTTATCTCCAGATGCAAAGGCTCCTGCCAGCATTACAAACACAGACGTTCCCGGAAGGATAAATATTGTAGATAATAATGAATATCGGACAAACCCAATAGAAGTTAATCCGTATACATAGTTTTGGATTCCAAAGGGAAAGATAGGTATTAATCTAGTTACAGCCAAAATAAACCATCCGTCTTTTTTCACTCCTTCATCTATCTTTTTAAATATAGCTGTGTCTCCAAACTTTCTCTCAATAGCTCCCCTTGCAATATATCTTGCTATTAAAAATGAAAGTGACAGCCCTAATCCCGCACCTATAGCTGTATAGATAATTCCCATAATTGGTCCAAATATTATACCTCCAGCTATTGTCACAGGGAGTGCCGACAACATAGTTATTGTAACCAATATATATATGATAATGTAAGCCAACGGCCCCCATACTCCTAACATGGTAATTACACTTTCCAATTTTGCCCTCTTTGCAAGGTAACTAAACAAAACTTTAAAAATATTATCTCTCTCTATTTCAACATTTCCCTGTGTGAATTCATTAGACCACTGAGTCCATGAACCATCATAGTTTTTAACATTTTTATAC
>DAOUPY010000428.1 GCA_030625925.1 Fusobacteriaceae bacterium
ATACTTATTGTTGCGTGGACACTATTCAACTTGTTCATTGGAGCAATCACATAGATTTCCTTTGTAGGAATAGCCGGTAATTTTTGCCCTATTGAGAAAGTCCCCATATTCTCTACTAAAGTTCTGCTTCCAAAAAAACCATTGTCTTTCCACCAGGCAGCTAAAGGCTCTCTAACTTCTGCATTAACTGTAAAAGTCAGTGTTTCATCAGCTTTATCCACTAAAAAATTCGAAGCATCTGTTCCAGTTACCTTAGCTGAAGCTAGGGAAGAAACCAATAATAAACCTGCCAATAATATTGCACTTTTTTTCATTTTTCTCATCCTCCTATTATTTTTTTATAACTTTTATACAAAAATTTATATTTTTATATCTTTCTTTAAAAGAATATTTTCAGGATCTCTGTTATCGTAGATTTCAATTTTCAATCTATCTCCCTCAGAGAACTTGGTGATATCAATCTTCAGATCTCTTTCTTCTTCCTGAACCATCATATTAAAAAATTTCTCTTGTATATATGATTTATTTTTTTCCCCTTCCAGTAATTTAACTTTCGCTCTGGGTTTAAAGAATTTTTTCCCCTGATTTCTTGTTTTATAAACCAAATATCTGCTCTTCTTCCCTTCGAACACTTCTTCTTTTATTACACCATCTTCTAAACTAACTACAGGGGGACTTTTTTCCGAAGATCCTAACACATACATTTCCACCCTTACAGTAAACTTTGTTGCAATACTCACTTTCTCTTCTGTAATTTGAGTATTTCCATTATTTTTTTTTTCCGACACAAGCTCGTCAAAACATATTTTAGTGGTGTAATCAATTCCTTTGGTCTCAATAGGGGTTTTTAATCTAAGTCTTATTACCTGGCTGCTCTTAGGTTTTAAAGAGATTACCCTGGGATAAATTATCAGTCTGTCTCCCATATAATATTCATCTTTTAAATTTTCTGGTTTTTCCAGGGAAACTTTATACCTTACAAACTCATTGGTCTGATTCATTACGGTTATTTCCTTGGTGATTTTTTTTCCCACATCCATCTCCACACACCTTGGATCTACATCTATCTTGAGAAATGAAAAAGACTTAATCGACAAAATCATAAAAATGAACAACATCCAAAGAAATTTATTATTTTTTCGAAACATTTTAATTCCTCCTACAAGTAACCTTATATTTAAATAATACTTAATAATTTCTTTATTTTCATTTTGACTTTTTCATTTGATTCCAAAATTTTAAATTATGTTTTTTTTATCTCAATAAATTCAATAGAATATCTATATCTATATATTCCCAAAAATAAAAAAAATTATATAATTAAAGTTTTCTCTTCTTCTATTCCTAAAAAAACAAGAGTTCTGACATTTTTTTCAGAAAACCGTTAAATTTCATATCAAAAATGAAGAAACTTATTAATTCAAGCTAATAATAAAATGTTATTTATTAAATTTTAATCAAAGGAAATATCTATACAATTACATATATTTTATATGAGCTGTATTTATCGTTTTAAAAAATAATGGAGGGAAAGATAATATGGAAAATGTTATTTTATATAATTCGAGACAACTATTCTATGAATTGGGATATTTTAAAACAAAAATTTCAGACATAACTAAAAAATCTGGTATTTCTACTGGAAAATTTTACAGATGTTATAAATCAAAGGAAAATTTACTCTTCCAGATAATAAAAAAAGATTTAAAGGTTTACACAGAGGAAATTCGAACTTTAGTTCCAAAAGAAGGAGATGATGTATTTAAATTAAAGATGATTATACGGTCAATTTTTAAATTTTTAAAAAAAAACCCGTTTTTTTTTACCCTGCTTATAGAATTAAAGGAAAACGATCAGAAACTATCCTGTTTTTCTAGAAAGTACCTCAACTCTTTTTGGGATGAAACAAAAACATTAATTATAGAACTGCTAAAATATGATGACCATTTTGATAAAAACAAGGAAAAACTCTTAATTTCCACGATGGAGAGTCAGGTGAAACTTTACATAAGATATCTACTCTCTGAAAAAAATGGAAAATGCCATCCAGAAAAATTATTATTTTCATCTATAGAAGAGGAGATCAATAATATTTCCACAATGATTATCAACACTTTCAAGTCTCTAAATGGAGCAGCAATAAAAAAAACTATTGATCCCCTTACAGGAGTTTATACAAATAGGTATTTTTTTGAATTACTCAAAAAGACTCACAACAGTGGAAAATCTTTTAATTTAATCCTTTTAGATCTCAAAACTTTTTATAT
>DAOUPY010000395.1 GCA_030625925.1 Fusobacteriaceae bacterium
GGGGACTTGTGTCCGATCAAAAACCATTTGCAGATAATGAAGCATACAGGATAGAAAAGGCGAGATACTATGTGGATAATCTATTAAATATACCTTGCAGTACTAACTTGACTGGTGTTCAAGTTAATCAAGTTATAGCAAAATTAAAAGAGTTTAAAAAAAAGTAAAAATTTAATCTAAAAAACTTTGACTTAACATATTACATATCACCTCGTTTCGAAAGGAGTAAGGATATATATATATATAATTTTAAAATATTTATAGATATTATAGCGATCTTTGTGGCTTTTATAGGGTTTTGGTGGGTGTTTGCCATTATAGCATTCTTAGTAAAAATAAAACTAGGATCGCCTGTAATCTTTAAACACGAAAGACCAGGAAAAGACGGTGTAATATTTACTCTGTATAAATTTAGAAGTATGAAAGATACAAGAAATAAAAAAGGAGAGTTGTTATCGGATGCTAACAGATTGACTAAATTAGGGGAATTATTAAGAGCTACAAGCTTAGATGAACTACCTGAGTTATGGAATGTATTGAAAGGTGAGATGACATTAGTGGAGCCTAGACCATTAGAAGTTTATTATTTACCTAGATATAATAAAACTCAAGCCAAAAGACATGAAATATTACCAGGGATAACAGGCTGGGCTCAGATAAATGGTAGAAATTCTATATCTTGGGAGGAAAAAGTCTAAACTATATGTATTTCAAGACAATTATCAAGGGAAATATGTAAGGGGGTAGAAATATTGAATAAAAAGAAGATAATTGTAATAGGTTCTGGCGGATGTGCTAAAGTTGTAGGAGATATTATCTTGCAGCAAGAAAATATAGGGATAGAAGTCAAACTAATAGGTTTTATAGATGATAACTATGGCAAAGATAATAAAATAGAGATATTCGGAAGAAAAGTTCTAGGGAAGATAGATAAAATAAAAGAATTTAAAGATAAGGGTTATTTTTATGTATTTGGAATAGGTAACAACGAAATAAGAAAAAGGTTAGAAGATATTGTTGATAATTATTATACAGCTATCCATCCTAAAGCGACAATAGGAGAAGAGGTTATAATAGAAAGAGGAACGGTAGTGATGGCAGGAGCTGTTATTAATTCTTATAGTCAGATAGGAAAACACTGTATTATAAATACAGGAAGTATAGTGGAACATGATTGCATTATAGAGGATTTTGTACACATATCACCTAATACAACTCTATGCGGAGGAGTGACAATTGAAAATGAATGCTGGATAGGAGCAGGGAGTGTTGTAATCCAAGGTCTGACAGTAAAAGAGAATACTATTGTTGGAGCTGGATCTGTAGTTGTAAAAGATCTTCCAGTTAATTGTATAGCAGTAGGGATTCCTGCTAGACCTATTAAGTTTAACGTTGAAAATAACGAATTTTAAAAATAATTCTTAACAAAAATTTGAATTGAAAAAGAGGTGAAAATGGAGATGGGAATTTACTTTAAAAAGGAATATGCCAAGATTTATGAGTTGAATGGGGATGGAAAGGTTGAAAAATTCCGATATGAAAGTGAGGACGGGAGGGTAGAATATTTATTTTTAAAAAGGGATATTGAATTATCAGAAGGAAGATATTATGACATCACTACCCCTTATGGATATGGAGGTCCATTATTTTTTCCTGAAAATTCAGAAAAACTCACTAAGTTAATATCAAATTTCAGAGAAGAATTCGAGAATTACTGCAAAAAAAATAAAATAGTTTCAGAGTTTATAAGGTTTCATCCCATATTAAGGAACCACAGGTTTATGGAAAGATATGTCAAGACCATAAATGCCGGGGCTACTGTATACATAGGTTTGAGTTCCGAGGAAGAGATTCTTTTAAATATGAAGAGAACTTGTCGCAAAAGTATAAAAAGATCCATAGAAAAGGGGTTCAAGGCAGAAATGGATAACAGCAACCAAGCCTGGGATAAATTTATAGACCTCTATTATATGACAATGAATAAAAATAATGCAGAAAATTATTATTATTTTCCCCGGGAATATTTTGAAAATATGAGAACTCTTTTGAAGGAAAGAGCTCTCATATTTAAAACTATTTATAAAAATAAGACGGTTTCTGCTATTCTTGTTTTAGCTGGAGAAGATGGAATACATGGGCACTTACATGCTACTGATCCTGAATACTACAGGGAATCACCCAACAACATTCTCATATACACTGTTGCCCTATGGGGTTTAAAAAATGGATATAAAACCTTTCATTTAGGCGGAGGATACGGTGGAGCAGAGGATGCCCTATTTAAGTTTAAAAGTTCATTCAATAAAAATGGAACTTTGAAATTTTATACTGGAGAAAAAATACATGATCTTGAAGTATATAACAATCTTACTAAACTTCATGAGAAGAGAAGGCCGGAGAAAAAAGGAGAAAATCTTGATTTTTTTCCTCTCTACAGGAGGTAAGATGGGAGGAAAAAAATTGAATAAGAAGGAGGTAAATATGAAGGAGATTAAAGGATTCTGGGAAGGAAAAAAATCAGATATATCCCTGTCTGTTCCCAATTTATCAGAGGAT
>DAOUPY010000438.1 GCA_030625925.1 Fusobacteriaceae bacterium
CCTATAAATTTAGCGATTCCATTCATTGTCATCTTTCCATCATTGTCATACATTGCAGAAAGGATAGTTCCATGACTATTGATAAGGCCAGAGATTCCCCTTTCCTTTAGCTCTCCATTTATAAACTGAGCACTCTTTTCCCTGATATTTGATATTATTCCAATTACTATATCTGTTCTCATAAACACCACCTGAATATTATCATTCATATATATATGAATATATATATTATTATTTATATATATAATAACCTAAATATCAAATTAAGTACAGAATCCAAAACATAAATTCATACGAAAAGTAATTGACTTATTTTACTCAATGGTATACTATAATTCCATATAGTACGATATCGTACTATAGACTGTAAATAGAAACTAAATTAATTTAAGGAGTGAATAATTTGAAAAAATATAAAGATGGTTCGTTTAAAGGTATTGGTATTGGGTATGCAGGAGAGATTGAGGCTCTTGTTACAGTTCTTAACGGTAAAATCCATAGTATTGAATTTTTGTCACATAACGAAACTCCAGTAATTTCAGAACCTGCTTTTATTAATGTTCCTGCTCAAATAATAGAAAAAAATACCATAATGGTTCCTAATGTTAAAGGGTGTTCTATGAGTTCCCGTGGGATAAGGGAAGCTGTTATGAATGCACTTATCCTTTCTGGAGAGGATAAAGATACCTTAACTAAAGAAGTTAATGATGCCGAAAATCTAGATAAAATTGTAACCAGTAAAAATAAATTTAAACCTTCTGAAAACTTTGACATAGTTATTGTTGGCGGGGGCGGAGCTGGTCTCAGTGCTGCGATTTCAGCATCAAACTTAGGAGCAAAGGTTGTTCTGCTTGAAAAAATGGCAGCTGTTGGAGGAAATACATTGGTATCTATGGGTGGAATAAATATTCCTGGAAGTGATGCTCAAAAATCTAAAAAAATAGAAGATAATCCTGAACTCTACTATAATGATGCTCTTGTTGGAGGAGATGATGAAAATAATAAAGAGTTATTTAAGATCTTGTCTGAAAATGCTTTAGACACATATAACTGGCTCAAAGAAGAGATCGGAGTAGAATTTAAAAAAGATGAACTCATTCATTTTGGTGGACACACTGTTCCAAGGGCAGCAGTATTTAAAGGTAAATATGCCGTGGAATTGATCTCTAAATTAAGAAAAAAAGCTGAAAATTTAGGTGTAGAGATCAGAACAGGAGTGGAAGCCAAAGAAATAATAACAAAGGATAAGGAAGTCGTTGGTATTAAAGCTGTTACTGAAGGAAAAACAACAGAATTTTTTGGCAGCAAAGGAATAATATTTGCTACAGGAGGGTTTTCTGGAAATATAGAGATGAGAAAAAAATACAATCCTGAGTTAGATGAAAGATATAAAACAACTAATCAAAGTGGGATAACTGGAGACGGACATCTAATGTGTGAAAAACTGGGAGTAGATTTTGTCCATATGTCATATATTCAAACCTTTCCTATTGCTAACCCTCTCACTGGAGCATTGTCCCATGTAGGCGGTTCTAGATTCGACGGTGCAATCCTGGTCAATAAATCCGGAAAAAGATTTGTAGAAGAATTAGATAGAAGAGATGTAGTATCTCAGGCTATCTTAGCTCAAGAAGGAGGCGTAGGATACCTTGTGTGGGCACAGGAAGTCGAAGCTGTTGCCAATAGAACAACTGAAAATAAAGCAGAAGTAAATAATTTTAAAAAAACTGATTTATTTATAGAGGGAACTCTAGAAGAATGCAGTAAAAAACTAAATATAAATTTAGATACATTGAAAGAGACGATAGATACCTATAATTTATCTGTTGAAAGTGGTAAAGATCAAGAGTTTAATAGAAGAGGTAATCTTATAAAGATAAAAAATGGACCTTTCTATATTCAAACTGTCGCACCAGCAGTTCATCATACTATGGGTGGAATAAGAATGAATAGTGAAAATGAAGTTTTAGATATTCAAGGAAATATAATAAAAGGTCTTTATGCAGCAGGTGAGATTGTCGGTGGTATTCATGGGACAAATAGGCTAGGAGGAAATGCAATAACTGATATTTTAGTCTTTGGAAAGAGAGCTGGGGAAAAAATAATGAAATAATTTTACACTATTTTAGGAGTTAAATCAAAAATTTAACTCCTTTTTTATATTTTTTTTCATTTTACTGAAAAAAATAAATTAATTTTTTTTAAC
>DAOUPY010000532.1 GCA_030625925.1 Fusobacteriaceae bacterium
GTCACTGGAGATGTCCAAAAATTTTGTGAAAATGCAAAAATTATACACATAGATATCGATGAAGCTGAAATAAACAAGATAAAAGAAGCTGACCTGCATATTGTAGGTGATTTAAATTGTATACTAAAAAAACTTTTAGAATCTTCTCATGAAAAACAGCACCCTGAATGGATGGATAGGATTTCAGAGTTGAAAAATAAATTTCCTCTTTCCAGGGAATTTTCTACAGATGAAATCAGCCCGCAGCATTTGATCTCTAAGATAAGCCAAATAACTAAAGGTGAAGCTATCATATGCACAGATGTCGGGCAGCATCAGATGTGGACAGCCCAGTATTATGAGTTTAATAGACCTGATAGTATTGCTACTTCTGGAGGAGCAGGAACAATGGGATTTGGATTACCTGCTGCCATAGGAGCTAAACTTGCTAATCCGGATAGAGAGGTTGTCGCCATTGTAGGAGACGGCGGATTTCAGATGAACTCCCAAGAACTTATGACCATCTCACAATATAATTTGGATATTAAGATCATCATTGTAAATAATTCATTCCTTGGAATGGTCAGGCAGTGGCAGGAGATGTTCCATGACAGAAGATATTCATTTGTTGATCTAGAAATAAATCCTGATTTTGCAGCTTTAGGAAAAGCCTACAGGATTGATTCATATAGGGTAGAAAACATTGATCTTCTAGATGACCTTCTAAAAAAAGCATTTGAAGTTGACAAACCTATATTAATAGACTGTGTTGTTACAAGAGAAGAAAATATTTTTCCCATGATTCCATCTGGGAAATCTGTACATGAGATGATTTTATCAAAGGAGGACAGATGAGAGAATACCAGGTTTTAGTGATTATGAAAGATATCCCAGGGGTATTGTCTAAAATTTCTGGATTATTTTCTAAAAGAGGTTTTAATATCAATGGAATTACTTCTGGAGTCAGTGAAAGAGATGGGTTTTTTAGAATGACCATCTCTGTTATAGGAAATAAAAAAATTATAGAACAGATAAAGAAACAGGTTGCAAAACTTGTTGATGTAGTGGAGGTACAGATTTTTGATAAGGAAAGAACCATCAAAAGGGAGTTAATTTTAGTCAAAATAAAAACTAACTTTAAAACTCGTAGTGAACTTATTGAAGTTGCTGATATATTTAAAGCGAAAATTATCGATATTTCCCACGAATCACTGATTATAGAATTAATTGGAGATCTGGATAAGATCGATGGGTTTTTAAGATTGATCCAGAAATTTGAGGTTTTAGAGATCTCAAGAACAGGAATAACAGCTATGCATAGAGGAGAAAAACAATAAATAACTGATGTTTCGCGGTAACGAATTTATTTAGACGGACTTATCCCATGAAAAATTATACTGTTTTTAAACTAGATAATCTTGAAAAGGTTTCTTTTAGTCCTAATAAATAATATTTAGTTTTTAATTTAAAATGATTTATATGCGTTTTCATCTTTAATTTTTCTAGTTTTACATATGAATATATTGAGCAAAATAGATGCCCAATAATTGT
>DAOUPY010000335.1 GCA_030625925.1 Fusobacteriaceae bacterium
GGCAAAAAAAATAGATCTAATTATCATTCCGGGAGTAGCCTTTGATTTAAGTGGCAATCGTGTAGATTTTGGAAAGGGATACTATGATAAATTTTTAAAAAATTATTCCGGCCTTATCGTAGCTCCCCACTATGAATTTCAACTATATGAAAACATTCCCTCTGAAATCCATGATAAAAAAATAAACTATTTACTGGGGGCATCTTTAAATATTGTTAAATAAAAAAACTCAAGGACATCCTTGAGTTTTTTCCTTAACTTTCCTTTTTTTCTTCGCTTTTCTCTTCCTTATTTTTTCCTTCTACCTTCTCTTCTTTTATCTCTTCTTTTACTTCTTTTTTATTTTCTTTTTCTAGCTTTTTAACTTCCACTTCTTCTTTATTTTTTTCATCAAATTCTTTTAGATATTTTTCCTTACTTACCCTTTCTATAGAAATAAGTTTTTCCCCTAACTTAAACACATTATATTCTTCTTCCCCTTCTTTTTCTTTTATTTTTTGATTTTTTACCCTATAATAAAATTCCACCTTCATCTTATTGGCATCCTTAGATATTTTATTTAACTCTACAATAGAATCCGAGTAATTTTCCCTCATAACCTTACCTGCCCTCAAATCTTCATTTTTTAATTTTTTTACATTTTCATAATAAGTTACCCTATAAGCAACATCCAAGGCCGCTGTTCCACGATTCGTTATCTCAGACGCAAGGTAAGTTTTCTTTCCATCTTGAACAACTTTAAAACCCTTAAAAATCCCGCCATACTCTAATTTACCCTTATAACCATATACCGTAGAAACCAGTATATGGACTACCTCAATATCAACTTGCAACTTTCCCTCATTTTTTTCACTATTATCATGCTTTTTTACCGGTATTTCTTCAAATACCAGATGACTTCTATACTCCCCATCCACCAGACCCTTTGGTGGTCTGGCAGCCATCCTTATTGTTTTTTTACCGTTGGGTTTGAGATAGACAATCTTAGGGTATACTATAATCCAATCACCCATATAAAGATCCTTTGTTTTCTGGTCTTCGGGTCTCTTTGAATAAATTTTTATTTTTTTTAATTTATTGGTATTATTGCTTAAAAAAATTGCCTTGGTTCCCTGTGTATCCAGGTTCAATTCCTGAATTTGAGGCGCTACTTGAAAATTAGCATATAGCACCGAAATCATCAATAGGTATATGGATACAATTATTCTTTTTATCATCAACATCACCTAGTCCTTTTCATAAGATATAATTTTAAAATCGTAATCCTCATAATAATCACCATGTTTATCCAGTTTAATATTTATTTTTTTACTTTCCACTTCAAAATTCAACCTTCCATCTCCCTTATAATCCATCTCTAAGATATATTCCCCTGGTAGAACCTTTTCCAGCATATAAAATCCCTCTGGCTCTATCTTTTTTTCCATTACTACTTTTCCATCCAGAGTTTTCAGCTGGATATAAAGCTGGGATGTTATAGGAAAATGCCTTATCCCGTCTACAGTCTCACCACGGAACTCCAAATTACCTATTATCACTGAGATAGGTTGAATCGGGATATCCATATATCCGCCGGTTGCCGGGTATAATTTAACATATTTTTTTTCAGTGGCCGGCTCTGACATAGGGTCTAATGTCTCTATATTAACCTCAAAATTCTTCACTTCGTAGGAACTGATATTGTCTATAAAGTACATTCCATCCTTATCTGTCTGTCCTTTTTTCCTTCCAACTTTTACCTCTACCCCTTCTAAGAGAACTTCCCCACCATCGAATTTTCCGTTATTATTATCATCCATAAACACCTTTCCCTCCATCCAGGACCTGCTTGGATATGGATTAGAATTATTTGTAAATGGTTTCTCTAAGATAATAGTTTTTTCCACGTCCACTCCTATATTATAATCTGTTTCATCTTGATCATGCGTTAGGTCACCTATGATTTCTATCCAGTTAAACACTTTATAACTAACCTCTAATTCTACTTCATACTCATTTTTACTGTTATATTGCACCAAAATCCCTGCCTTTAACTTATTATTCTCTGCCGTCGTAAGACTTACATTTAAATTTGATCTATCCTCAAAATATTCAAAATCAGAATTAATTCCAAAGACAAAATTCAGGCTGGTACCATAAATCTCAATATTACTGTTGGAATAATTATAATATAGTGTTCTGGTTCCATAATCCTCTGAAAGTGGATAAGCAATTCCTAATTCATGGGACACCCTGTCCTTATTTCTATATATACTTCCACTACCATAATCCTCTGTTACTCCAAAATAATCTATGTTGTCATACTTTAAATTGTACCCCCAATAATTATTTATAGCCCCCCTCCAATCAGCGACATACCTGTTTTCATATCCCTTTAAAAAAGCTATAAAATCATTGTACATATATCCTTCCAGGGAAAGTACATTCTTCCTGCCTAATCTTTGTCTTATCTTCCCTATATGGGTATATCTGTTTTCCGTATCATATTCAACATCATAGATCTCTGAGAATTCAAAATATGTAGGATATTTTACCGCCCCGGTTGTATAGTATAGATTCAACCCTGCCAATTCTGTAGGATAATTATAGCTGATCTCTCCTTCTCTATTTTCTGTAAGATCATTTATATATTCGGCTCCTATGGTTAAATTATTGGTCAGTCCATAGGAAATTTTAATATTCCCCTCTACACTTTTATCTTCTAAGTCTATTATTTCATTTTCATCATCATTTTCTCCCCATATTTTTTTACTAGTCCCCACTATTAATCCATAGTCTATCTTACCTTTTTTTAGGATCTTACTCCCGCTCATCATAGAAACCTGTTTTATTTCAATTGAACCATCAAAATTGTATATTTTTATAGTATAGATATCACTATAATTTTGAATATTAATATTTTCAAATT
>DAOUPY010000566.1 GCA_030625925.1 Fusobacteriaceae bacterium
GATTTCTTCTAACTCCTCATCCATATAGACCATGTCTAGGAGATCATCTATCCACGAATATTTTCCTTCAATCTGTTTTATAAGGTCTATTGCTGTAGCTTTTACTATATTTACCTCACTCCAGATTGCATGGTTTAAAAATCTCAGGTCGTTTTCATTTGCTTTTTGCAGCCTTTCTATGGTATCCATACAGGTATCACAGATATGGATGCACCTGTCGTAATCAGGTTCTATTTCTATCTTTCCAACTTCAAATATATTTAACTTCCGGCCTGTTTCACCACATAATTCACAGGTAGATTTGGATCTCCTTACCAATGTTTTTCCAAATAATGATACCTTGTTTTTTCTATCCTTCGCCTCATCATATCCTCTTGCCATAATTATATTCTCCTTTTATTCTTTTATTTTTTTCCCTAAAAACATTAATATTAAGGCTGCAAATGTCAAGATTGTAAAAATCCCATAAATATAAACTGAAGAGTACTGCTCTATAACTACTCCTGAAATATACTGGATAAACATTCCTCCTAAAGAACCTGCTGCCATAAAGATTGTTATTGCTGTTCCCAAAGTATTTTTTTCCACCATATTTCTAACAAATAAATTTGCACCTGCAAAATATAATCCTATAGAAGCCCCCTGGGAGAAAAAAGTTATCATAATCGTAGATGACTTAGGAAATAAAAAATACATTCCCCACCTCATAGTCAGACACAGTACTGCTAAAATAACTACAAATTCTGCTCCTTTTTTATCTATTAATTTCGGAGAAATACTCATAAAAGGTACTTCACTTAAAGTCATCAAAAAAATTGTCGTTCCTAATAATGCCATGGAGCCGCCAACCTCTTTAAAATAAACTCCAAAGTAACTACTATGTCCGTTATTAGTCCCTAAAAATAACATGGAAACTATTACGAAAATAATATATTTTTTATTCCTTAAAAGCCTTTTTATATCTACTTTTTCATGTTCTTCACCTAAGTTTTTCATCTCCATAGGTATTTTTAAAATTATAATCCCCGTTATAATTGAAATAATTGCTGCTAAATATAAAAATGAAGCTGAACCGAACATTTCTATAACTTTCCCTGAAACTAAAGCTCCGACAGCAAACCCAA
>DAOUPY010000221.1 GCA_030625925.1 Fusobacteriaceae bacterium
AAAAAAATGAAACCTATCTCTAGATCTCATTTTTGTTGTTTTTTTCCTACATGTGCTTTATCAAAGATAGTGCTTCTTCCCTAGTTGCAAGGTTATTTCTAAATATTCCCCTTACTCCAGATGTGATTGTCTTTGATCCTGGTTTTTGTATTCCCCTCATAGTCATACACATATGTTCTGCTTCTATTACAACCAACACACCCTTTGCACTGAGTTTCCCTACTAGAGCTTCTACTATCTCACTGTTTAACCTCTCCTGGAGTTGTGGTTTTTTAGATGCTACATCTACTACTCTGGCTAATTTACTAAGCCCAGTTACTTTCCCATCCTCTGGGATATAGGCTATGTGTACCTTCCCATAAAACGGCAATAGGTGATGTTCGCACAGTGAATAAAACTGAATATCTTTTACTATTACCATATCATTATGCTCTACATGAAAGAATACAGATATTTCATCTGCCGGATCCTTGTGTAGTCCACCGCAAATTTCACCAAACATTCTGGCCACTCTATCTGGAGTCTCGAGCAGTCCCTCTCTATTTATATCTTCTCCCATACCTTCTAGGATTAATTTTACCCCATCCATTATTTTATTTTTATCCATAAAATTTTCCTCCTCACTTTCATATTTTCCTTTTCAGCACTCACAAGGTATCTATAAATGCCTTTATATAGTTTTTTTATATTTTATCATATTTTTGATTTTAAATCACCCAAAATAACTTCTAAGTCAATTATGGGGGGATTCAAAAAAATAAAATCACCTGACACATCTGAAGGTTTTATTTTGAAAAAAAAGCACTTCACATTTCCCCTTATATTATGAACACCTTTCTTGTAATAGCCAGATAAATAGTATATAATATGTCAATGAACACTGTTACGAGGAGGAAAAATGAAGAAAAATTTAATCCCAAAAAAAATTGTAGAAGAATTAAATAAATATATAATTTCTCAAGAAGATGCAAAAAAAAATGTAGCTATTTCACTCAGAAATAGACATAGAAGGAAACAAATTTCAGATGTGAAGTTAAAAAATGAGATTACTCCTAAAAATATAATTCTAATCGGCCCTACAGGTGTTGGTAAAACCGAGATTGCCAGAAGATTAGCAACTATTACAGATTCTCCATTTATCAAGGTAGAAGCTACAAAATATACCGAAGTAGGATATGTAGGAAAAGATGTAGAATCGATGATCAAGGATCTTGTTTCCATAACCTTTAATAAATTAAAAGCGAAAAAAATAGAAACTTTGAGAGAAAAATATAAGGAAACTACCTTCCTTAAAGTAGCTAAACTTATAAAACCTTATGGAACAATCAATACTGATGACAAAAACATCTTATTGGATGAAATAAAATCCGGGAAATATGACAATGATGAAGTTGAAGTTGAAAAACATCAAAATACAGAGGCTCCAATGGTTGAAGTCTTTGCCACAGGGAATGAACCCGATGAAGATGGTGTAAAGGGTATTATCGATAATATTATGAATTCTTTTCCCGGGGGAAAGAAAAAAATAGTTAAGATGAGTGTCAAGAATGCCATTGAATATTTTTTACGAACTGAAATCGAACAAAATATAGATTTAGAAGAGATAAAACCCTTGGCTGTGGAAAAAGTTGAGGAAGATGGCATAGTCTTTATAGACGAGATCGATAAGATCGCCGAGAGAGAAGGCAGTCACAGCGAGGTTTCGCGTCAGGGAGTTCAAAGGGACATCCTGCCAATAATAGAAGGTACCACAGTCATGACAAAATACGGTTCTGTTCGAACTGAACATATTTTATTTATTGCTGCTGGAGCTTTCACTCAAGCCAGCCCCAGTGATCTAATGCCTGAATTACAGGGAAGATTCCCTATAAAAGTGAGATTGAACACTTTAAATAAAGAGGATTTTGTTAAAATTTTAACCGAAATAGACTTTAATCTATTGACACAATATAAGGAATTATTAAATACTGACAATGTCAACCTTAGTTTTACCAAGGGGGCTATAGATGAAATAGCGGAAATAGCCATCGAACTTAACGAGGATATAGAAAACATAGGTGCCAGAAGATTGGCTGGTGTTATTGAAAAGATCTTAAACGATATAATGTTTGAAGCTCCATATGAGAAAGAAACTACTGTAAAGATAGGAAAAAAAGATGTGGTTAAAGCATTTACTTATGAGCTTATAGAGGAAAACTTGGATAATTATATTCTATAAGATAATTAAAGATTAAGATTAAAAATACTTTTGACACAGATGCTCACAAAGGAAATCTTAGTTATAAATCGAAATAAAAGTGAGGAAAATATGTATTTAAAATGTATAGAAATAGATGGATTTAAATCCTTTGCAGACAAGATAAAACTTGATTTTGATATGGGAATAACATCCATCGTAGGCCCCAATGGGAGTGGTAAATCTAATATATTAGATGCTATCTTGTGGGTATTAGGAGAACAATCCTATAAAAATATCAGAGCTAAAGAAAGTAGTGATGTGATATTTTCTGGAGGGAAAAACAAAAAACCTAGAAGTACTGCTGCTGTATCGCTATATATAGATAATGGTGACAACTCTTTAGAAATCAATGAGGAAATAGTCAAAGTAACAAGAAAAATTAACAAAAAAAGTGAAAATGAATACTATATAAACGATCAAAGGTGCAGATTAAAAGATATCAATGAATTATTTTTAGATACAGGTGTAGGTAAAAGTGCTTATTCTGTAATCGGACAGGGCAAGGTTGAAAAGATAATCAGTGCCTCTAATAAAGAGATCAAAAGTATTATTGAGGAAGCTGCAGGTATAAAAAAAATTAAACTTCGTAAAGATGAAGCTATAAAAAAACTTGCTAAGGTAGAATTAGAGACCGATAAAATAAGTCTTATTGTCAATGAATTGGAAGAGAATAAAAATAAAATTGAAAAACAAGCTGAAAAAGCTATAAAATATAAGAAATTAGATGAAGAAGTAAATACTTTAAAAAAATCCATCTATCTAGAGGAACATCAAATAAATAAATCAACTGTAGAAAACCTCTCTAAAGAAAAACTTGACTCCAGCCTTATTTTAAAAGAACTTGAAAAAAGTTTTACAGAAAAAGAAGTTGCTCTAGAAGGGGTTAATAACAAAAGAAATCTAATAAGTGATGAGATCAATTCATTGACTGATAAAAATATTGATTTAAAGAAAGACGTGGATAAATTAGTCAACGATAAAGTTTTATATGGTGAGAGAATAAAAGGATTTAACCGTGAGATCTCCAGTAAAAAAGAAACTCTCGAAAATTTAGAAAGTAAATTAAAGGATCAGATCAATGAACTGGATAGGTTGAACTCAAAAAAAGATGTTATTTGGGAGCAATTGAAAGATCTTGAAGGAAACAACTTCAAATATGAAAAACAAATCAATGAGTTTGAGACCCTCCAAAAGGATCTAGAGATAGAAATCGGGGTACAAAAAGAACATGTTATGGATTCAGAAGTAGGCAGATTAAAATTAATCGCCGAGATAGAAAATTCTGAAAAAAGAACCAAGAGTAGTGCCAATAAGATCCGTGGATTAGATGAAGAAACTCTGGAATATAATAAAAAAATTGAAAAATTAACTGCTGAATTAGATCTGCTGGAAATTAAACAAAGAAATATTAAAACAGAGATAACAAAAATAGATGACACTATAGAAGATGCTGAAAAACAAATAGATACCCTCAGTCAAAAGATGAATACAATCTACGATGAGAGAAAAGAGGTAGCTTACAATCTCAGCAGACAGAGTGCCAAATTAGAAAACCTAAAAAAATTAGAAGCTAACAATGAAGGTTTTTTTAAAGGAGTAAAAGCTGTTTTAAATGCCAATATTGAAGGAGTTAACGGGGCTTTTATTAGTCTTATTAATATCCCAGAACATCTTGAAGCTGCTATTGAATCAGCTGTCAGCGGATCGTTGCAAGATATTGTTGTAAAAAACAGCCAGATAGCTAAAAAATGTATCTCCTTTTTAAAAGAATCAAAGGTCGGTAGAGCTTCTTTTTTAGCCTTTGACAGTATCAAAATAAACAATTCTAAAAAGACTATCTCACAAGATGGTGTCTTAGGTTACGCCAGTGATTTGGTA
>DAOUPY010000270.1 GCA_030625925.1 Fusobacteriaceae bacterium
AGAAAGATGGTTTTTTAAAGGATTCTTTTAAATTACGTATAAATTAGCCGCTATAAAGGAGAAATTTATTTCTCCTTTTTTGGTTATTCATTTTTTTAATCTTCTATCACCTATCCTCCATACATTATTAATAATATTCAAACTGGATAATTTGCTAATAATTTTATCAAAGAGTATAATAATAATAATAATTGATGTTTCGCCCTTACAAAACCCACAATAATATTAAGATATAATTCTTATTTTCTTTAAAATTCTAGTTAAAATAAAGTATTTTGATAATTTTAAAGAAAAAGAAAAATATACATTGTAATATCTATCAGGAAAAATCAAAGAAACCAGAGAAAAATTTTTAGATATAAATAATTTCAAAAGGAGGATAAAAACTTGGAAAAAATACCAGATTTCAAAGGGTTAAACACTTCAAATAAAATAAAAATAGCAGCTTATGGGGTACGAGAAGATGAATTGGAAGCTTTTCATAGGTTTGCTGATTTATATAACATAGAATTAAAAATTATCAAAAAAGGTTTGTCCAGCTCAACTATAGGCGAATCTTTAGAGTATGAGCTGATTTCATTTATAGGAAGCTGTGATTTAGGAAAAACAAATCTAGAAATCCTTAAAAAAAATGGAATTAAATTTGCCGCCAGCAGAAGTATAGGTTATGATAACGTAGATTTAGATGCAGCTGCAAAACTTAACATCAAAGTGAGCAACTCTTTCTATTCCCCTTACTCTGTTTCTGAATTTACAGTGATGTCTATGATGAACTTACTCAGACGTCTTCCTCTAGCAGTAAAAAAGGTAGGGATCAACGATTTTTCTCTGAAAGGTCTAAAGGGAAGAGAATTACAAAATCAAGTTATAGGTGTGGTTGGAACAGGCAAGATCGGAAGAACAGTTATTAAATGTTTAAGTGGTTTTGGATGTAAGGTTATTGCTTACGACCCTTTCCCTTCTAATTCAAACAATATAGAATATGTTAGTTTAGAGGAATTAAAAAAA
The DNA here is from genome assembly GCA_030625925.1 of Fusobacteriaceae bacterium. GTDB lineage: Bacteria > Fusobacteriota > Fusobacteriia > Fusobacteriales > Fusobacteriaceae > Psychrilyobacter. The sequence continues at coordinate 1,009 of DAOUPY010000270.1, forward strand.
CAATCGGACATAATAAGTCTGCATATTCCCATGACTGGAAAAAATAAACACATGATAGATTCGAAATTTTTATCTGACGCAAAAGACGGAGTATTGATAATCAATACTGCCCGAGGAGAACTTGTTCACACTGAAGATCTTGTGGCAGGGTTAAAATCAGGAAAAGTTGGAGGAGCGGCTCTAGATGTTCTGGAGGGAGAGAATGGAATCATATTTAAAGATTGTTCTAGAAGACAAATTGACAATGATAATCTGGTTATTTTAAAGAATATGTCCAATGTTCAGATAACTCCCCATCAAGCTTTTTTTACGCATCAGGCTGTATCAGATATGGTGGAAGTTTCTCTAAAAAGTTTACTGGAATTTTATTCTACAGGTGATGCAGCTAATTCTGTGAACTAAAATTTAAATAAATCAAAATATATTAAAAGACATTAACGCAGATTTAATAGAAGTAAAAAATAGCATTTTAGCTGTAATAATAGATGTATTTATAGAAAGTTTATCAGAATAAAAGTAGAGAAAATTTCTCTACTTTTACTTTTTTTTATTATCTAAGAAATTATAAATTTTATGGAATAAATAACAGATTATAAAGACCTATATTGTACCTGTCTGGATGCAACGTCACGTTGCTTTTTTATATGTTTTTTTTATTTTAAAAAACTTATAATTTATAAGTGATTATATAAAAAAGTTATCATCACTTATAAAATATAAATTTTGATTTATACATCTCTATCCTCCCTATCAATGTCAATCTGGTGTAAAAACCCAGAAAAAGTTTGAAATAGTGTAAAAAAAATTGTATTCTATTTATAGAATATAATTTTATAAATAATAAAGGATGAGGTGGTTATTAATTGAAAGTATTAATTATAGAAGATGACATAGATATCAGAGAATTAATTAGTTTTTTTATGGAAAAAGAGGGGTATGAAGTCCTTGAGGCCAGCGATGGAATGGCAGGGTTAAAATTAGCAAAAACTTATCATCCTCATATTATTATATTGGATCTTATGCTCCCTCATTTAGATGGAAAGAATCTGGCTCAAATGATAAAAAAATCAGAAGAAAAATATGGTAACCCCAAGATAATCATGCTTACAGCCAAAACGGATATAGAGGATGTATTATCGGGGCTCGAAGTAGGAGCAGATGATTATATGAAAAAACCATTTGATCCTAGAGAATTAGTTTTACGAGTAAAGAAGCTTTTAAACCGTGAAGCAAAAACCAACACCAAGAAATATATATTTAAAAATATAACCATAGATACCGACAAACACTTGATTTTAGAAGATGAAAATGAGATTCCCATGTCTAAGAAAGAATACGACCTTTTACTTCTTCTTATAAAAAATAAAGGATTAGTATTAACTAGAGATAAGATCTTAGATAAGGTGTGGCAGAGTAACTATTATACAGGTGATCGTACTGTAGACATGTATATTTCAAAAATCAGAGATAAGGTGAAGAGTATTTCAAAAGATATTAAAACGATCAAGGGGGTTGGATACAAATTAGAAGAAAAGACTTTATAATAATAATTTTTATCCTCCTAATAGAGGTCCTTTATGTAAGGTGGAATACCGATAAATTATTGGAGATAAGTATAAAAAATGTAGAGAATTCCCTTAGAAATGATGCTTATTTAATCAAAAATATTATTTTGCAAAATCCATCTGAAAATTATGGGGACCTCTTTAAAAAAACACAAAAAAGATTTACTATTATAGGTTTAGATGGAAAAGTTTTATTTGATAGTATGGAAGATGAGTCTCTTGATTCGGTGGAAAACCATCATAATAGACCTGAAATTTTAAGTGCTCTAAAAAATAACGAAGGTTTGTCTACACGAAAAAGTGAAACGACCAAAAAACAGATGATATATTTTGCTCTTAAATTAAATCCATCTCAAATTATTCGTGTTTCTATAGTCTCTAATAATGCTCTTAAGCATATAAAACTCAGTACCTATATACATATTATCTTATTCTCACTTTTAAATTTATTTGCACTTATAAGTTATAGGTTTTATTTGAAACGCTACCTCTTTGACAGGGTTGACCAGATCAAAAAGATGTTAGAAAACGGTAATGAGATAACAGGAGTGGTCTCAAAAGATGACAGGTGGCTGTTTAAATTTTGGGAAGTCATTAAGGAGTGGCAGGATAACAACCTTAAAAACATAGAAAAATTAAAGTTAGAGAAAATTAAATTAAATAATATTATCTCATCTGTAGATATGGGGATAATATTAGTAGATACAGAAAAAAAAAATCAAATTAAAAAATGATGCCATTAATTTTATCTATATAAAGGAAGACATTAATAATTATAAAAAAGACATCAAGTATCCAGAAATTATTAAATTTATAGATCGATTGATCTTAAAAAAAGAAAATGACATTTCTGAAATCTATTTAGAAGATATTCAAAAATATATATTGCTCAGAGGAAAATATATGAAATCCCGGGAAGAATACCTTTTTACCATAAAAGATATTACTAGAAATA
>DAOUPY010000317.1 GCA_030625925.1 Fusobacteriaceae bacterium
CCCCTGGCTCAAATAAATATTTTTGGTTATATAAAACTTCTTATCCCTTAACTTTTCTTTGAATTCCGGCTTCATCCGGGGATTGAATTTCCCACTTTTCAAAACAATTTTATGTTTAACAAATTCAGACATGATATCCAATAATCCGCTTCCACAGATTCCTGTAGGAGTACCACCTATTGTTTTTATCTTAAACTTGCTTCCTATCTTAACTATCTCAAAACCTTCAACAGCACCATTTCCTGCCCTCATCCCACACTCTATATTCATACCTTCAAATGCAGGCCCAGCAGCAGTAGAAGTCCCGTATAGTTTCCCATCAACAGATAAAACCATCTCACCGTTTGTTCCTATATCTATAAATAGGGTATTATTCTTTTCCTCCAATTTTACTGCTGCTACACCAGAAACTATATCGGCTCCTACATAGCTGGAAGCATTTGGAAGTAAGGTTGTTTCTATATCATCTATAAAAAATGATTTTTCCTCTAAAAATACTGGTTCATATGGAGATATTGCTAGAGATTTAGGATTTTTTCCATAGATCAGATGCTGCATCGTAGTATTCCCTGCAATTGCTATCCTATCTGTAACTCCTACTTTTTTTACTATATCCTTTATCTGACTTAAAATAGCATTTTGTAGATCAAAAACATTATTCTGGATGCAATATGTAATCCTTGATAGTACATCTGCTCCATATTCACTCTGATAATTTAATCCTGAATAATTCCCCACTATTTCTCGTTCATCTAAATCAATTAATCTGGCTGAAACACCTGTTGTCCCTACATCTATAGCAAGGACTCTTCCCTGTTCTTCTGTTTCTATATCTAGACTCACCTCTTCTTCAGATATTTTTAATTCCGAGTTTGTAAGTTCAAAAACTTCTACATCCCCCAATACCTTAGTTATACAGGCTAATCTAATTTTTTTAGGTAGATTTTCTTCTATTTTTTCTCTTGGAGACAGGTCTCCGCTTACTTCTACCTGACATTTTTTACAGATCCCCATACAGTTGCACGGTGTTTCTATTTTTTCCTCCATAAGTCTTATGGCATCGCTTAATATTGTCCCTTTTTTTACCATCCGTTCTTTATTTTTATACCTGACTGTTATCAGACTAGCTTTCTCTTCATTATAATTATTTTTCATTCATACTCACCCTTTATTCTTTACTGTGTCTGTCATAATCTTTAAATTTTTAATAGTTGTACTCATAGCCAGTCCACAGGCAGGTGATACAATACTAGTTCCATTTTTTATTACTGTCTCTGTATGCAATTTAACTTTTTCTTTCTCTCCCTGGTCTAAAAGCTGGGTACTTACATTTCCCATGATTGGAGTTCTCAACACTTTTTTGGCTTCTTTTATCCCTACAGCCGAATCAAAACTAAGAGAATCTGCTCCAGATTCATTCAAACTTTCTAAAATACTTTGACTCTTACCGCATATATGAATAATAATTTTTATCCCTTTTTCATGTACTGCTTCTGAGATCTTTTTATACATGGGTATCATAAATTCTTCAAAATTCTTTTTTCCTAATATCTCACCTGTAGCACTAGGATCGGACATGGCTATAAGATCGGCACCATTTTCTATCATCTTCGTGGAAAAATCAATCAAATAATCTGTAACAACTTCTAAAAATTTCATTGCCTTAACCTTATCTTTTCTCATCATCTTATAATAATCAGTTGGTTCAATAACAGATGTTACTACACTCATAGGTCCTGTTATGTTTCCAATCACTGGTATCTCATTATTTTTTAACCTAGATATTGCTTCTAATACAATTTTGGCTCTTTTAGAATGTTTTACTTTTACCTCATCTAAATTATTTAATATGTCTTCGTTATATTTTGTTATTCTAGGCTCTACTAATTTACTCCCCAGATCCACTTCTACATCAAAAGGTTCACTCTCTATTGTCATACAAAAAGGCACTCCATAATTTTCAAATCCTGTCAGTTCGTGCACTTTTACAGCAGCTTCCACCATTGCGTCTACATCACTGTTATGATTTTTTTTTATTCCTTCTACAACTTCTGTAACAGCTGCATTCATCATCCCCCCAGGGCAGATAACAGGAGGTCGGTCTGTTTTTTTTCCATTTAAGACATCTAGGAGTCTTTGTTTTTCTGTCATATTCCCTCCATGTTCAAGATAAAAAGTTTATAATTATTCGGTCTCACTGTTAAAATTATAAGCACCGTAACTTCTCGCTGCATCCATCATTGCATCTATATTTTCAAAGGATACTTTCTTGGGTATTTCGCACCCTGTAGACAATACAAACCCACCACCGTATCCTTCCATCTCTTTTATCACTTTTTTACAGGCACCCATTATGTCTGCCCTTGTTCCAAACAGTAATTCATCTGCCGGTGTTATATTCCCGAGTATTGCTGATTTTCCGGCTACCTTTTCCCTGGCAATACTTAAATCACAGATATCTATACTTAAAATATCTGCTTTTGTATCTGCCATAAGATCAATGATTTTATGTGTTTTCCCACAGATATGAAGAGCTATAAGGGAGTTCATCTCATGGGCTAGGTCTACTAATTCTTTAGTAAATGGTGACGAAAATTTCTTATATAATTTAGGACTTAATATACTCCCAGAAGAAATCGGCTCCAAAATTATAGGTAACGCATTATGGGCTATACATTCCTTCATAAAATTTTTACAGCTTTCAGTTGCCATTTTGAGTAAGTCCATACAAAACTCAGGATCCTTATACATCTCCTTCACAAAATCCTGGGTCCCCCTCAAGGTAGCAGCAGTAGATAGTGGACCGGAAAAACATACAGCTGAAATTACCTCATCTCCTACTTTTTCATTCAATATATCCAAAGCTTCAAATAAAATTGGAAACTTTCCGTCATTTTTATCTGCGACTTTAATCTTATGTAGATCTTCTCTTGATTGTATAATAGGATTATGAGTACATGCAGGTTCATCGTCATAGTAGACTAATTCCTGTCCCATGGCTTCTGCAACATAAGATGTGTTAGTAAATAAATATGACAAATCATATTTATATCTTTCATATGCTGCAATATAGGAG
>DAOUPY010000548.1 GCA_030625925.1 Fusobacteriaceae bacterium
CAAAGCATGTTTTCTCTCCTTTTTGCAACAGTTTTAATGTTTAAAAGATGTTTTACTCCTACATTTTCAGAAACAGCATTTCCTCCCCATGATCCACAACCAAGAGTTAACGATGGAGCTAATTTAAAGTTAAATAAATCTCCTACGGCACCTTGAGCAGCCGGCATGTTTATAAGAGTTCTACCTGTTTTCATAGTTTTGCTGAATTTATTGATCTTATCTACAGATTCTAATTCATCAGCATACATAATAGAAGTATGTCCCATTCCACCTAGTTGAATCAATCTATCTGCTTTTTTTAATGATTCTTCAAATCCGCTAGTCTTATAAAAAGCTAATACTGGAGATAATTTTTCATGGGAGAATGGTTCAGATAATTCTGTAGACTCAACTTCACCAATAATAACTTTTGTATTAGGATCTACATCTACACCTGCTAATTTAGCTATGGTATAAGCACTTTGACCTACGATATCTGCATTCAGATGTCCATCAATTATGATAGTCTTTCTTACTTTATCTAATTCGTCTCCCTTTAAAAAATATGCTCCTCTATCTGCAAATTCTTTCTTTACAGCCTCATATATTGTTCCTGGAACTATTACTGATTGTTCAGACGCACAGATAACTCCATTATCAAATGTCTTAGACATTAATATAGAACTTACAGCCATCTTGATATGGGCAGTTTCATCTATAATAACAGGTGTATTCCCAGCTCCTACTCCAATTGCAGGTACTCCTGAAGAATAAGCAGCCTTAACCATTCCAGGTCCCCCAGTAGCCAGTATAATATCTACATTTTGCATAAGGTAAGTAGATAATTCCATAGATGGCTTAGTTATCCAGCCCACTATTCCTTCTGGTGCCCCAGCTTTTACAGCAGCTTCCATAACTATTTCAGCAGCTTTAGCAGTACACTTCATAGCTCTTGGATGTGGAGAGAATATGATAGCATTTCTTGTTTTTAACGCGATTAATGCTTTAAATACTGCCGTTGATGTAGGGTTTGTAGTTGGTATAACTGCTCCTACTATTCCAATAGGTTCAGCTATTTTTTCAATCCCAAAAGCTTGATCTTTTTCAACTACTCCACAAGTTTTTGTATCTTTGTATTTATTATATACGATCTCAGAAGCGAAATGATTTTTGATTACTTTATCTTCAACTATTCCCATACCTGTTTCTTCTACAGCCATTTTTGCTAATGATATTCTCTGTCTGTTTATAGCTAATGCAGCCTCTCTAAAAATTATATCCACCTTTTCCTGGGAAAAAGCAGCAAATTCCTCTTGAGCTTTTTTCATAGTCTTTAAATACTCTTGTAATTCTTTTACGTTTGTTATCTTCATAAAAATCCTCCGAGTTAGTTATTTTTTTCTCATGAG
>DAOUPY010000159.1 GCA_030625925.1 Fusobacteriaceae bacterium
TGTGAAATATTCAGAGTACAAAGAAGGGTTAAAAAAAGAGATTTTAAAAAATTATGATTATATAAAGACAAACTATGATATATCTATAATTGAAGGGGCAGGCAGTCCGGTAGAGATCAACCTTACAAAGGGGGATATTGTAAATATGGGAATGGCTCATATGGCAGATTCACCTGTAATCCTGGTAGCAGATATAGACAGGGGAGGAGTGTTTGCCAGTGTAGTAGGAACCATGACACTTTTTACCCCTGAAGAAAGAGCTAGAGTGAAGGGGATCGTTATAAATAAATTCAGGGGAGATGTGAAGATATTAGAACCTGGATTGAGACAGTTAGAAGAACTCGTAGGAGTGCCGGTTTTAGGAGTGGTACCTCATACAAAATTAGATATTGAAGATGAAGATGGTGCAACAGATAAATTTAAAAGAAAAACATTGGATAAAGATATAAGGGTATCGGTAATAAAATTAAAACATATGTCCAATTTTACAGATTTAGATGCATTTAATCTGTATGATGATGTATCTGTAAAATATATAGATAGAGTAGAGGACTTAGGAAATGAAGATATGATAGTTATTCCTGGGTCTAAAAGCACTATAGATGATTTAAAGCAGCTAAAAGAGATGGGGATAGCAGAGAAAATAGTGAAATTAGCCAAAGATGGAACTATAATATTTGGAATCTGTGGCGGATATCAAATGCTGGGAAGTAAGATAGAGGATCCTCAAAAATTAGAAGGGGATGTTAGTGAAATATCTGGATTGGGATTATTAGACCTTACTACTACTATGCAGAAATCAAAAAATACCCTCCAATATCATGGTGAAATACTAACGAATGATGGATTATTTGAGGGACTTTACGGGAAACCTATAAAAGGATATGAGATCCATCAAGGGATAACTAATGGTAAGGAAAAAGGGATATTTTTAGATGGAGAAAAATATATAAATGGAGTTATTAAAAACAATATAATTGGATCTTATATTCATGGGATTTTTGATAATACAGAATTCACCTGTGGTTTTTTGAACAATATAAGGAAAAGTAAAGGCTTGGATGAAATAGATGCTACAATTAGTTTTGAAGAGTTTAAACAAAAGGAATATGACAAATTAGCTAAAGTTGTAGAAGAATCGTTAGACATGGAGAAATTGTATGAAATAATAGGGATCTCCCGTTAATTGAAATGTGGGTCTATAAGTGATATACTTAAATAAAGCTGCAATCTTTAGGTTATGCAAAATACACAGGGGGACCAATGGGGAAAATTATATATATAACAGGGGGAGCTAGAAGCGGGAAGAGTACTCTGGCTGAAAACATAGCCCTAACTAATTATAAAACAAGAACATATCTTGCCACAGCAATCCCATATGATGATGAGATGGTAGACAGGATAGACAAACACCTTATTCAAAGGGGTGAAAATTGGGAAACTATAGAGGGATATAAAGATATAACTAAGCTTTTAGAAGGTAAGACAGAAACTGATGTAGTGCTCCTTGACTGCCTGACCAATATGGTAAGTAACCTTCTTTTGGATAACCATGTAGATTGGGATATGGTGACTCCTTCAGAAGTGAATGAGATGGAACATAAAATCATACTGGAGATAGATAATCTTTTGGCTCGTATAACTTCTCATAGAGGGGATTTTGTAATTGTCAGCAATGAATTGGGAATGGGCCTTGTACCTCCCTATCCATTGGGGCGATACTTTAGAGATATTTCAGGTAGGATAAATCAAAGGATAGCCGAAGAAAGTCATGAAGCCTATATGGTGGTTTCTGGGCTTAAAGTCAAATTAAAATAGAGAATTAATAGGAGGAATGAGATGAAGGGATTTTTACTTCTTGTACAGTTTATGACAAGGATACCAACTCCAAAAATGGAGTATGAGCCGAAAAAATTAGGACAGGCTATGAAATTTTTTCCAGTAGTTGGAATGATAATAGGGGCAATTTTATACTATTCATTTATAGTTTTAAATCAATTCTTTGACAGCCCAGAGGTAGTAGCAATATTGATAATATTAATAGAAATAGTACTTACAGGCGGACTGCATTTAGACGGTTTAGCAGATACATTTGACGGGATATTTAGTTATAGAAGTAAAAAACGTATGTTGGAGATAATGAAAGACTCTAGAATCGGAAGTAATGGAGCCCTATCTTTAATTATTTATTTTGCTCTAAAAGGAACACTTTTAAAAGAGGTAATATCGGTAGACGCAGCACCTTATTTTTTACTTGTGATGCCTGTGATAGCTAGATTTAACAGCACTTTAAACTGTGGAGTAGCAAAATATGCCAGACCCAGCGGAATGGGGAAACATATAGTAGAGGAAACGAATGCAATAAGCGTGCTTATATCATTTGTCATAACAGCTGCTTTTACATATTACTTCATAGGAATAAAAGGAATATATGCTCTTATAGTAGTTAGTATATTGGGAATATATTTTGCTAAATTAATGGAAAGAAAGATCGGTGGAATAACAGGTGATACTCTTGGTGCTGTAGTTGAGATGTCTACAATACTTGTACTCCTAGTGGGAGCAATAAATGGGTAAATTAATCTTAGTGAGACACGGAGAGAGCGAATTAAATATGGAAAATATTTTTTTTGGACATCTAGATCCTAAACTTACAGAAAAAGGGCAGGGGCAGGCTCAAAAAACAAAGGAAATATTATCTAATATTGACTATAAAGAGATCTACAGCAGCCCGTTAAAAAGAGCTGCGGAAACAGCTGAGATAATAAACATAAAAAAAAATGATTTAAATTTAGTTGATGATCTAAAAGAGTTAAACTTTGGGATCTTAGAGGGTCTTACCTATGAAGAGATACAAAAAAAACATCCTGAGGATGCTCTGGAGTGGAAAGAAAACTGGCAGACATATGATTATCAAACAGGAGAAAGTGTACAGCAATTGCAAAAAAGGTGTGTGAAATTTGTAGAATCATTAGATTTTTCTAAGGGGAATATAGTGGCAGTGTGTCATTGGGGAGTAATAAACTGCATCTTAAGTCATTATTTTTCTGGAGAATTGAAAGGATACTGGAAATTTGCACCTAATTATGCCGGAATAATAGTTATAGAATTTACAGATGGATATCCAGTCTTAAAGGGGATCAATATAGGAGATGTCGATGGAATTATATAAAGCAACACTAAAGAGAATAAAACCTTCAAATATTGAAGCAACCACAGAAGCAAAAAAAATATTGGATGGAAAAATGAAACCATTAGGCAGTCTGGGTAAATTAGAAGAACTGGCTGTTCAAATATCTGGAATAACTGGAAGGCTGGATAGCACGATTTCAAAGAAATTACACTTGGTAGCTTCGGCAGACAATGGTATAGTGGAAGAGGGAGTTTCATCCTGCCCTATTGAATATACTAAGATTGTTTCAGAAGCCATGTTGTCTAAGGTAGCTGCTATTGGAATTTTATGTGATACGTTAGATGTAGATTTTAAATTAATAGATATAGGGATAGCAGGGGAAATAGATAGGGAATATCCGAATTTATATAGAAAAAATATAAAGAAAGGAACCAATAATTTTGTACATGAGCCGGCTATGAGCTACAATGAATGTATAAAAGCTATAGAAGTAGGCATATCCATTGTAGAAGAAAACTTAGATTATGATATATTTTCCAATGGGGAGATGGGAATAGGAAACACCACTACAAGCAGTGCTATCCTCTATGCATTAACAGGTGAAAATTTAGACCTGATTGTAGGTCGTGGCGGCGGCCTCAGTGATGAAGGACTTATGAAGAAAAAGAAGGTGATAAAGGAGGCTGTAGAAAAATACGGACTTTTTGAAAATGACCCTATAGAGATCCTTCGATGCGTAGGAGGCTTGGATATTGCCTGCATGGCAGGGATCTATCTTGGATGTGCAGCTAATTCCAAACCAATATTGATAGATGGTTTTATATCTAGTGTGGCAGCGTTAATAGCTCAAAATATAGTTCCTGAGACGGTGGACTATATGATAGCTACCCACAAAAGTGAGGAACCAGGTATGGTAGTCATAAGCAAAACTTTGGGAAGAAAAACATTTTTAGATATGAATATGAGGCTGGGAGAGGGAACGGGAGCAGTCCTTGCCTATCCCATAATAACATCGGCTTTAGAGGTAATGAAAAGGATGAAAACTCCAAAGGAAGTCTATAAAATCTTAGGATAGCAGGGGGAATGCTGTGAAATCTAAAGAACATTCAGGACATAGAGACAGGATTAAATCTAAAATCTTGAAGAATGGTTTAGATGGATTTTTAGATTATGAAATTTTAGAGGCATTATTATTTTATACTATTCCAATGAAAGACACCAAAGAGTCGGCAAAAGCACTTTTAAAAGAATTTAAAACATTAGAGAAGACCTTGAATGCATCTAAAGATGACATATTATCGCTGAAAATAAAAGGAATAACTGAAAATACCTGTATTTATTTTAAACTCTTGTATGACTTAAATAAAAAGTTATATAAGGAAAAATTCAGGGAAGAGGTCATTCTAAACTCTGTAGAAGCTACATATGACTTTTTAAAAAGCAGTATAGGACTCTTAGAAAAAGAAGTTTTTAAAATTATATTTTTAAGTTCTGACAATAAGTATTTAGGAGATGAAATTATATTTTTAGGAACGATAGACAGGAGCCAGATATATCCTCGAGAGATAGTGAAATGTGTGCTGAAATATAATGCGAAATCAGTTATATTTTCTCACAACCATCCCTCAGGGAATCCAAAACCATCTCAGGCAGATCTTGAGATGACCAAAAAGCTAAAAAAAATACTAGAACCATTGGAAGTGAGAGTTTTAGATCATATAATTATAACCCCAGAAAAATATTATAGTTTTCTAGAAGAGGGGATTATATAGAGGAGGCTACAATGAATAAATCTAACAAGATGACGATAGAAGAAAAGATGGCCATGAG
>DAOUPY010000471.1 GCA_030625925.1 Fusobacteriaceae bacterium
GTGTTTAAAGCTATAAAGAATGAATTAGGAGATCTGCCTATCATTGCTGAAGATCTAGGTTTTTTAACTAAAGGGGTAAGAAAACTCCTAAAAGACAGCGGGTATCCAGGGATGAAAATATTGGAATTTGCTTTTGATTCAAAAGGTAAGAGTGATTACCTGCCCCATAAATATCCCAAAAATTCAGTGGCTTATACAGGAACCCATGACAATGAAACTGTGGCAGGATGGTATGAAAATATAACAAAAGATCATAGGAAATATGTGAAAAAATATTTGACGAGGTATTTAGAATTAAAGAAGTTTAGAGCAGAAAAAATAAATGAAATGTTGATAGAGGCTATCTGGAAATCTGATTCTGATCTAGTTGCAGCACAAATGCAAGATTTTTTGGGACTGGATAATAGAGCTCGGATGAATATACCATCAACATTGGGAGATAACTGGAAATGGAGGTTAAAGGAAGGGGAACTCACCGACGAATTAGCCAAAAAAATAAAGGAAATAACGATTAAATACGGTAGATAAAAAGAATTGAAAATTATTTGTTATGAAGGTGAAATTCATCGATGGTCAATATTTTTTTATTTCAAAGGAGACCATATGGGAGGAGTATATGAAATTTAAAAAAGATATAATTAAAACGAGTTTAGAGAAAAAATTATTGGTTAAATATGGGAAGAAAATATCTGAGGGGCTGGATTTTGAAATATATGACGCACTGTCTCAAACAATAATGGAGGAGATAGGTGAATCTTGGAAGGCTACCAAAGACCTGCATAATAAAGGGAGAGAAGCATTTTATTTTTCTGCTGAATATCTAATGGGAAGAGCATTCAGTAATAACTTGATCAACTTAGGAGTGTACGAAGGTGTTAAGGAGTTATTGGAAGAGCTGGATATTGATATAAATAAGATAGAGAGTGCTGAATCAGATGCAGGATTAGGTAATGGCGGATTAGGAAGATTGGCAGCTTGTTTTATCGAATCTATGGCCACATTAAATCTGCCTGGAACAGGATATGGGATCAGATATAAATTTGGGATGTTCAGACAGCAATTTGAAGATGGATTTCAAGTGGAATATCCAGATAACTGGTTAAAATATGGAGATCCATGGAGTCTGAGAAAAGACAGGGATAAGGTAGAAGTAAGATTTAATAAAGATGAAAGTGTCATGGCAGTGCCTTACGATACACCTATTATTGGATATGGAACTAATAATATAAATACACTCCGATTGTGGCAGGCAGAACCTGTAGATGAACTAAATTTAGGTGAGTTCAATGAACAGAATTATGCAGGAGCCATGAAGGAAAAAAACGAAGCAGAAAATATATCTAGAGTTCTCTATCCCAACGATGACACCAACGAGGGGAAAAAATTAAGGTTAAAACAACAATATTTCTTTACTTCAGCATCATTACAGGATATTATTAGAAAATTTAAGCTGAAACACGGGACTAATTTTGCTATATTACCCGATTTTACAAGTATTCAATTAAATGATACTCATCCAGTGGTGGCTATACCTGAATTAATGAGGATCCTAATAGATATAGAGGGATTGTTGTGGGGTGATGCATGGAAGGTAGTGAAAAAAACATTTGCATATACCAATCATACGATCTTATCGGAAGCTCTAGAAAAATGGTATACAGAATTATTTAAACAGGTATTACCGAGAATATATAATATAATTGTAAGAATTCATGTACAATTTCAAGAATTGCTGGAGGAAAAATATCCAGTAGATTTAGAAAAAAGAAAAAGAATGGCAATTATTGATGAGGAAACCAACTTAATTCACATGGCCTGGCTTGCAATCCATGGATCCTATGCTGTCAATGGTGTAGCGGCACTTCACACAGAGATATTAAAGCATTCAGAGTTAAAAGAATGGTATGGACTGTATAAAGGAAAATTTCAAAATAAAACCAATGGAGTGACTCAGAGGAGATGGCTGTTAAAATCAAATCCTGAATTATCTGCATTGATTACAGAATT